>JADGGF010000143.1 GCA_019690055.1 Micromonosporaceae bacterium | reverse complement strand
ACGAGCCGGGCCACGGCGTGCTTCTCCCCGTACTCCGACATGTCGATGCGTACCATCGCCCGCTCGTCGTCGAAGAGGAACTCCGCCAGCGCCTTGGCCAGCTCGGTCTTGCCCACCCCGGTCGGGCCGAGGAAGAGGAAGCTCCCGGTAGGACGGTCGGGGTCGGCGATCCCGGCCCGCACCCGGCGTACGGCATCGGAGACGGCCGCGACCGCCTCGGGCTGGCCGACCACCCGCTGGCGCAGCGACTCCTCCATCCGCAGCAGCTTGGCGGTCTCGCCCTCCATCAGGCGACCGGCCGGGATGCCGGTCCAGGCGGAGACGACCTCGGCGATGTCGTCCGGGCCCACCTCCTCCTTGAGCATCGCGCCGTCGTGCTGCACCGAGACCAGCTCGCGTTCGGCCGCGGCGAGCTCCCGCTCCAGCTCGGGGATGCGGCCGTAGCGCAGCTCGGACGCGCGCTCCAGATCGGCGTCCCGCTCGGCCCGCTCCGCCTCCCGCCGCAGGGCCTCGAGCCGCTCCTTGGCCGCGGAGATACGCGAGATGTGCTCCTTCTCCGTGCGCCACCGGGCACCCAGCGCGGCCAGTTGCTCGCGGCGGTCGGCGAGCTCCCGGCGCAGCGCGGCCAGGCGCTCGGCACTGGCGGGGTCGGGCTCCTTCGCCAGCGCCATCTCCTCGATCTCCAGCCGGCGCACGGCCCGTTCCACCTCGTCCACCTCGACCGGCCGGGAGTCGATCTCCATCCGCAGCCGGGAGGCGGCCTCGTCGACCAGGTCGATGGCCTTGTCGGGCAGGAACCGGTCGGCGATGTACCGGTCGGAGAGGGTGGCCGCGGCGACCAGGGCCGAGTCGGTGATCCGCACGCCGTGGTGCACCTCGTAGCGCTCCTTGAGGCCACGCAGGATGCCGATGGTGTCGGCGACGCTCGGCTCGCCCACGAACACCGGCTGGAACCGCCGCTCCAGCGCCGGGTCCTTCTCGATGTGCTCGCGGTACTCGTCCAGCGTCGTGGCCCCGACCATGCGCAGCTCGCCCCGGGCCAGCATCGGCTTGAGCATGTTGCCGGCGTCCATGGATCCCTCGCCCTTGCCGGCGCCCACCACGGTGTGCAGCTCATCGATGAAGGTGATGATCTGCCCATTGCTGGCCTGGATCTCCTCGAGCACGCTCTTGAGGCGCTCCTCGAACTGGCCGCGGTACTGCGCGCCGGCGACCATGGCCGCCAGATCCAGGCTCACCAGCCGCTTGCCCCGCAGGCTCTCGGGCACGTCGCCGGCGACGATGCGCTGGGCGAGGCCCTCGACGATGGCGGTCTTGCCGACGCCCGGTTCGCCGATCAGTACCGGGTTGTTCTTGGTGCGGCGGGACAGCACCTGCACGACCCGCCGGATCTCGGCGTCCCGGCCGATGACCGGGTCGAGCTTGCCGTCGCGCGCCCGGGCCGTGAGGTCCACGCCGTACCGCTCGAGCGCCTGGTACGTCTGCTCGGGATCGGCGCTGGTGATGCGCCGGTTGCCACCCCGGACGGTGGGGAAGGCGGCGACCAGGCTCTCCTCCGTGGCGCCGGCCTCCTTGAGGTGCCGGGCCACGGCACCGCCGACCCGGGCCAGCCCGGCCAGCAGGTGCTCGGTCGAGATGTACTCATCGCCCAAGGGGCGCGCGACCTGCTCGGCGGCGCTGAGTGCGTTGACGAACTCCCGCGACAGCGTGGGCTCGGCAACGCTCGGCCCGGCGGCGCGCGGCAGCGTCTCCACGGCCCGCGCCGCCGCCCGCCGTACCTCCGCCGGGTTCGCCCCGACGGCCCGCAGTAGCGCGGTGGCGGTGGAGCCCCCGGTGTCGAGCAGGGCCAACAGCAGGTGCCATGGCTCGACCATGGCGTGGCCGCTCCTGGTGGCGATCGCGACCGCGGAGGTGATCACCTCGCGGCTCTTGGTGGTCAGACGCTCGGCGTTCATGTCTCCCTGCACTCTGTCTGCCTTATCCCCCGTGGGGCCGGCCTCAGCCGTCGAACAGAGCCCGGTGGCCAGCCCGGAGTTGAGTCTACGTCACTCAACCTCGGTCGGCTAATGATCAAGAACGCCCGCGCGCACCCTCTCGCGGACGGCGTACCGCGTCCCTAGACTGATGTCGCGCTACCAGGCGAGATGGACGGGAGTGGGACGGCGTGACGGTGCATCCAGCGACGTTCCGTGGCTTCGCGAACCCGGTCGATCCGACGCCCGCCGAGCTGCGGGCATGGGCGTACAACCCCGGTTCGGTGCCGGCCCAGTCGATGCCACCCGAGTGGGACCTGCTGGTCGCCGGCGACCCACTCGTGAACACCCTCATGGATCTCGCGCTCGATCGCAGCTGCCCGGCGCGACGGTTCGCGCTGCACTGCCTGTACATCTACGCCGCCGACGCGATCCGGACGAAGTTCCGGGCCCACCCGAAGCGGCGGCTGCGGCGTCTCGTGGAGAAGGCCGAGGAGCAGGGGGACGAGTTGCTGGTCCTCTGGGCGCACAACACGCGCATGCTGCTCGCGATGCCGGAGCTGTTCGACTACCGCGACTGGTGCGAGGGCGGGCTGGTGCGCAACCCCCGCCGGCTACGGGCGCCCACCGCGGCCCCGGCGCTGCCGGGCCCGGCCCCGGCGGGTGCCTCCGGGCGCCTCCCCCCGGCCAGATCCGGCGCCGCCGGGACACCCGTGCCCACCGCCGTTGGCGGATGGACGGTAGCGTGCCGTACGAGGAATCCTGCGGCCACTGAACCCTCTGGCCACGGAAATCCTCCGGCCGTGGAATCCTCTGGCCACGACGTGCCGACCCGGACCGCGTCCGGGGTTGTGTCGATCCCGACCGTCCATCGTTGGAAGGACAGATTCACCGATGTCGTATGCCGTGCCGACACCGCCGCCCAAGGTTCGTCCGGCCGCCGTCCAAACCGCGGTCTGGCTGATGTGGGCCGTCGTGGCCCTGAACGTCCTCAACGTCGCGCTGAGCTTCGTGCCGCTTACCGAAGTGGACCGGGTGCTCGAAGAGCTCTACGCCGAGCACCCGCAGCTGCGCAATGACACCGCCACGGTGATCGGGGAGATCGGTTCCCTCAGTCTCACGGTCATCATGGCCGTCGCGTTCGCGGTCCTCGCGATCTTCGTCGCCCGGGGCAGTCAACCGGCGCGGATCACGACGTGGGTGGTCGGCGGCATCGTCGCGCTGTGCCAGGCCTGCGGCCTCGCCTCGTCGCTGGCCACGCCGGCGCTGCTGAACAGCATGCCCTCCGGTGGCGACCCGAACGCCGAGCTGGCGGTGGAGCAGGCCCGGCGCATCGCGGAGGCCACGCCGGTGTGGTACACCGTCGCCTCCACCGCGATCCTGATCCTGAGCCTGGTCGCGATCCTGCTCGTGATCATCCTGCTGGCCGTGCCCAAGGCCAACGACTACTTCCGCAAGGAGGAGGAGGTCTGGGTGCCGCCGACGGGGCCCGGCGGTGGCTACCCGCCGTACCCGCCGCCGGCGATCCCGCAGAACCCCGGTGTTCCCCCGACTCCGCCGGCCTCGCAGCCACCAGCGCCGCCGGCGCCCCCCACTCAGCCATAAGCCCGAAAAATAGGAACATTCCCCCCATAATGGGGGGTGATGCTCGATCGACCACCGGACCCGACGAAGCCGGATACCCCGGTGCTGGTACCGCGCGAGCGGCCCTTGGCGGTCGCGGCCGCGGGGCTGGCCCTCGGGGGGAGCGGCGTCGTCGGTCTCCTCGCCTCCGTCGCGCTGCTCGGCGGGGCGGGGCCGGTGGTCGATGCTTTTCGGGCCCGGGCCGTCGCCCTGGGGGTGGACCCGGTCGGCGCGGGCGAGATCGCGCGGGCGATCCGCACCGCCCTGCTCAGCAGCGGCACCGGCACGCTGGCCCTGGCCGTGTTGAGCCTCCTGCTCACCTGGGGCGTCCTGGCCCGCTACGAGGCGGCGCGCATAGGGGCGCTCGCCGTCGCCGCGGTCTCGCTCGGGTGTGGGGTCATCCGGACGTCGGTGACCGCGTTCGGTAACGGCGTCGATTGGTCACTGGCCGCGGAGCAACACGACCCGACGATGGTCGCCGCGGTCGCCGAGGCCTTCGGTGACGCCATGCCCAGCTGGCTGGTCGGGCTCGGCGGAGGACTTACCGATCTTCAGTCATTCGGCTACATTGCGGTGATCGTCCTGTTGGTCGTCCCCGCGTCCCGGGAGTATTTCCGCACCCGGGTCGAGTCGACGGCTGGTGTCCCGGTTCCGTGGCGCTGGGCCGGCTCCAGCAGGCGTACCAAGGCCGTCCCACCCTGAGCACTTAGCGAGGCCGCCGTGAGCAGGACCGCGCTCGTCACTGGAGCTACCGCCGGTATCGGGGCCGCGTTCGCCCGCCGTCTGGCCGCTGATGGATACGACCTGGTGGTCGTGGCCCGCGACGAGCAACGTCTGGTGGCGACGGCGGCCGAGTTACGGGCGGCCCATGGCCGATCGGTGGAGACGATCGTGGCCGACCTGTCCACCCCGGACGGACAGCAGCGGGTGGCCGACCGGGCAGCCGATGTGGATCGTCCGATCGATCTCCTTGTCAACAACGCGGGGCGCAGCCTCAACACCCCGCTGCTGCGCTCCCGGGCCGAGCACGAGCTCGAGCTGTTGCAGCTCAACGTGGTCGCGGTGATGCGACTGACCCACGCCGTTCTGCCCGTGATGGTCGACCGGCGGTCCGGATCCGTGATCAACGTTTCCTCCGTCGCGGGATTCGGGGTGCCGATGCCTGGATCGACCTACTCCGCCTCCAAGGCGTGGGTGACGAACTTCACCGAGTCTGTCGCCCTTTCGGTGGCGCCGTTCGGGGTTCGGGTCATGGCGCTGTGTCCGGGCTATGTTCGTACCGAGTTCCACCAACGGGCGGGCATCAACATGTCCAAGACGCCGAACTTCCTGTGGCTGGACGCGGACCGGCTGGTCGCCGATGCGCTGCGGGATCTGCGTCGAGGCAAGGTGGTTAGCGTGCCCGATTGGAAGTACAAGGCGGCCGTCTTCGCGCTGCGCCATTTCCCGCGTGGGTTTGTTGCGCGGGTCGTGCGGGACACCAGGGGACACGCGTGACGACGTAACCGGTTTCGGACACGGAGACGAACGGTCGTCAGTCGCGGGCGCGGTCACCAAATGCCGCAAGCGGTGACGGCCTCCGTGGCCGGACAACGGCGGAATCCCGCCGACGAACGGGCGATGCATGGTCTCGTTTGGTCTGAAAGTTCACAGGGACCCTTGATCCGGATTCGCGAACAGGCAAGATAGGCTAATCGGCATGTCGGAGCGAGACGACCTGCGTAAACTCATCCATGACCTAGCAGTGGTCTGGGGTCGGGTCACGCTGTCGTCCGGAGCGGAGGCGGACTACTACGTCGACCTCCGTCGGCTGTCTCTGCACCACGCCGGAGCTCCGTTGATCGGCAAGGTCATGCTTGACCTTGTTGAGGGGTGGGACTTCGACGCGGTCGGAGGGCTGACGCTGGGTGCGGACCCGGTAGCCGTCGCGATGCTCCACGAGGCTCACCAGCGGGGCAGGGCGCTGGATGCCTTCGTGGTCCGCAAGGAGGGAAAGGCCCATGGTCTTCAACGGCGGATCGAAGGGCCTGACGTGGCAGGGCGTCGGGTCGTCGTCGTTGAGGACGCGTCAACGACCGGTGGGAGCGTTCTCACGGCCGTGGACGCGCTACGAGAGGCGGGAGCGAACGTCGTCGGAACAGCGGCGGTGGTCGATCGAGGCGCGGGCGCGGCGGTTCGAGCGGCTGGGCTGGAGTTCCGGTCAGCGTTCACCCTCGCCGATCTGGGCCTGCCGGCCTGACCCTTCAGTCAGGAAAAACTGTCGGTTCGACCCACACTGATATGTGGTCGGATCGATGCTAGTGGTGGAAGGATGTAACACGTGCGTACTGCGCTGGCCGAACTGATTCTGCCGCAGACCTCGCCCCTCAGCGGTGAGGTCTACGACAAGCACGACGCTGACCGTCTCGCCGGTGTCCTCAAGGCTCTCGCCGACCCGGCTCGCCTGCGTCTGCTCAGCCTGATCCAGGCCTCCCCCGAGGGCGAGGCGTGCGTCTGCGACCTGACCGCTCCGATCGGTCTGTCGCAGCCGACTGTGAGCCACCACCTGCGTATCCTCACCGAGTCCGGCTTGCTGGAGCGGGAGAAGCGCGGCGTGTGGGCGTACTACCGCATTGTCCCGTCGGCGATCCAGCAGGTCGCTGACCTCCTCACCCCGCCCCGCAAGCGCGCCACCAAGCGCGCCGGGCGCTGAGTCCGAGTCGCTCACGCCCGTCCGTCCGGTTGGCCATCTCCCTGTACCCGGGCGGCGGCGTGAGCGACACCGGTGGGTCGGGGGTGCGCAGATCCTGCCCGTCCGGCGCACTCATCCGATCCCGGTCACACCACCGAGGTCCCTTCCGGCGGTCGTACGCCAGCGGGGGACCGCTCTCCGGTGATGGACGTAGTACAGAACATCGATGAGCCCAGCCGCTGTCGCGGCTCTGTGAGGTCGGCCGGGCCCGGGTTACGGCCGGGCGCCGATGATCGACAGCGGGGGGGCAACCTTTCCGCCCGCCGGACAGGCGGGCGGACTTTTTCTGAGTGCGCCGATTGGGTGCACGGCTCGACTGCCGCGGGCGAGCAATCTCGAGGAGGCGGTGCGGCTCACGTACCGTGCCCGGCCGCTCACCGAAGGGCTACGGTCGGGCGATCCCAATGCCCGTGGGAGCCACCAAAGGGCCTATCCAGGCCCGTCCAGGCCGCTCCAGAGGCCCATTCCGGCCGTTGCGAAGGCCCTGACACGGGGCGCGGCCGGCCGGTGGCCCACGCCGGGTTTGGCGGGCCGGTGGTCCTCGCGCCTACGGGATGTGGCGGCCGGCGTACGTACGGTCGCGTAACCGCTCGCGCGAACGCCTGGTGGCGGCGCATCCGGGGCTGCTCGGCCGTCCGTACGGCTGGGGCAACCGTCCACACTCAACACCCCAGTGGGCCACGCACGAGGGCTACCGTGGCCGGCCGACCTTGGCGCCGGGTGGCGATGTATCTACGCCCAGTGGCCACGCCTGACGGGGAGCGGCCGCGTTCCTACGCCCGGTGGCCACGCCTTGACGGGCAGTGGCAACGTACCTACGCGCGGTGGCGGCGCACTCCGTCCTCGCTCACCTTCGTGGCCAAGCCTCGGCGCCGCGCCCGCCAGCCCCGGTAGATCTCCACAAGGATCGGGCTCACCGACAGCAGAACGATCAGGGCCACCGCCGGCAGGATGTACTTGTCGATGTCGGGCACGTTGCTCAGCCGAGCGGCGAGCGCGTACCCCAACAGCACGACGCCGTCACACCACAGGATTCCGCCGACCACGTTGTAGATGAAGAACCGCCGGGCCGGCATCTTCAGCACCCCGGCCACGGGGTTCAGAAAAGTTCTCACGATTGGAATGAACCGCGCCAGAATCACGGCCTTGGCCGGGCCGAACTTGGCGAAGTAATACTCCGCCTTCGCCACGTACTCGGGCTTGAACAGGCGCGAGTTCGGACGGTCGAACATCTTTCGGCCGTACTTCGCGCCGAGCCAGTGACCGAGCTGGGCCCCGGCGATTGCGCACAGGGGTGCGCCGACGAGCAGTCCCCAGAGGCTGAGCTGCTCCATCTGCTCCAAGCCGGGGATCTTCGACACGAACTTGGAGGCGGCGACGCCCGCGATGAACAGCAACGAGTCGCCCGGGAAGAAGAAGCCGATGAGCAGCCCGGTCTCGGCAAAGATGATCGCCAGGATGCCGATCAGGCCGACGGCGGGGATGAGCGTCGCGGGATCGAGCCACCCCAGTGGCCCGGCGCTGAGGGTATCCACGCCGAGCCAGAGTACCGGTCTGTGGCTCACTGGTCCCTCAATGTCACCCTGAGCCCACAGTTAGAGACGGGGATCCCACTAAAGACGGGGGTCCACGGGCTCCGACTCGCAGGCGAGGATCGCGAACACCGCCTCGTGCACGCGCCACAGCGGCTCACCCGCGACCAGCCGGTCCAGCGCGGCCAGCCCGAGGGCATGCTCACGCAGCGCCAGCGCTCGCTTGCGGTGCAGCGTCCGCCCGCGCAGGCGCTCCAGCTGCTCCGGCTCCGTGTAGTCCGGCCCGTAGATGATGCGCAGGTACTCCCGGCCCCGGCACTTGATGCCCGGCTGCACCAGCGCGGGCCCGGTGACGCCGTCGTACGGCTTGACCACCATGCCCTCGCCGCCGCCGGTGATGTCCGGGGCGGCTATGCGCTCCTCGCTTCGCTGCGATGCTCCCTCGCTGTCGCCGCCCGTGATTTGTGGGGCGGCTCCGCGCTCGGTCCGCTCCTCGCTTCGCTGCGATGCTCCCTCGCTGTCGCCGCCCGTGCCGGTGAGCGCCAGCCACCACTCGGTTGCCTCGGCCACCTGCGTCTCGTCGGCCAGGTCGACGATCCGGCGGTCGGTGCGGGCCAGGAAGGCAGGCTCAGCATCGACCAGCCGGTCGACGATCCCGAGATGCCAACCCCGGTCCCGGCTGGCGTAGTGGCGAGCGGTGCCCGGCCCGCCCACGCCGCCCGAGGCGAGCACCGCAAACGGGGCGACCCGGAGGCCGTCGAGCCCTTCGGTCGGCCAGCAGTAGCGCCGGTACGCCTCGGCGAACGCGTCGGCCCGTTCCAGCCGCGCCGCCGTTCGATCGCGCAGTGGACGGACGTCTAGACCTCGCGCCGCCGCGGCGTCGAGCACGCTGAGCGTGACGGGCAACGCGCTGCGGGCGGCGGCGGCCACGCTCGCGTACTGCCCCTGGATGAGGTCGAGCGCCTTGGCCGACCACGGCAGCAGCTCGGTGTCCAGGAGCACCCAGTCGGCCGCCAGCTCGTCGAAGACGCCCGCGGTGTCCAGCGCCGCGCACAGCCGACTCAGCACCCCCGCTGTGATCGCCGGGTCGCTGAAGAACGGCCGTCCCGTCCGGGTCCAGCATGCGCCGCCCGAACCCGACCCGGGCCCGGCCGAGCCCCGGCCGTTGTCCCGGCGCACCAGGGCGACCATGCGCGACCCCATGTGCTTGGCCTCGCAGACGACCCGCGTCACCCCGGCCCGGCGGTAGTCGGCGAACGCCTCCGTGGGGTACTCGAGGTAGCCCTCCATTGTGGAGGTTGAGCACGGCGCCATGGTCGGCGGCAGCCAGATCAGGCCGGCCGGGTCGATGGCGAACCGGCCCATCACCTCCAGCGCCGCGGCGGCGTTCTCGGCCGGCACCAGCACCCGGCCGTACCCGGTGTCGATCCACCGCCGCCCCGTGACGTCGGCGATGCGCAGCAGGCCGGCGGCGGGCGCCCGCGGTGGTTGCGCGGCGGCCTCGGCGCCCGGCGTCGCGGCTGGCTCCACCGTGGACGGTGACGTCGGGGCCGCGGGCGGCGGGGCGGGCCGCTCTTCGAGCGGTCTGGCGGGTGCGTACCAGACT
>JADGGF010000142.1 GCA_019690055.1 Micromonosporaceae bacterium | reverse complement strand
AACGATCTACGCAGACCGATCTCCGACCGGCGCTCGAGCACCGAGATGACCATCGTGTTGGCCACGCCGACGCCGCCGACGAGCAACGCGACCGCCCCCAGACCGAGCAGGAGCCCGGTGAAGGCCGACCCGGCCGCCCGCTGCGCCGCCAGCGCGTCCGAGGGCCGGGACACGGTGACCTCCTGCGGCGCCTCCGGGTTCGCCGTGGGTCCGAGCACGGCCCGGACCGCCTCCACGGCGGACTCGACCGACCGCGTGTAGACCGTGGTGGGATGCCCGTCGAAGTCCAGGTACGCCTCGGCCGCCGGCCATCCGATCAGCGCGGCGTAATCCAGCTCCGGGGCGAGCGGCACCGGATCGAGGATGCCCACCACCGTGAACAGCTCGCCACCGACGCGGATCTGGGCGTCGGGGTGCGGCGCCCGGATGCCCAGTCGCTGCGCGGCCTTCGCGCCGAGCACGACCGCGGGGTAGCGGTGTGTCGCCTCGTTCAGCCAGGTTCCGCTGTGGACGGTCGCGCCCACGGTGTCAAGCAGGTCGAGCCGGGCAGCACAGGTGCTGATACCCCCGGTCTGGCCCGCCGGGATCCGATCGGAGCGGTACACCTTGGCGTCGGGCACGTGGCCCACGGCCGAGACGGAGATGACCGGACCGATCCGCTCGATCATGGCCTCGCTCTCGCGGGGGAGCACCGCGTCGCCGCCGAAGAGGCTCTGTCCAGGTGAGACGGTCAGCAGGTTGGTGCCCAGCGCGGCGAGCGCGCGGTCCAACTCGGCCCGCGAGGAGGCCGAGATGCCCACGACGGCGACCATGGCCGCGATGCCGATCGCGATCCCCAGCGCCGACAGCACGACCCGTAGCGGGCGCGTCCGCAGGCCAGCCCCGGCCACCCGCACCACGTCGGCCGGGCGCAACCGGGCGTGGCGCAGGCGTTCGTGGTCCTTAGTGGGTATCGGCGTACGGTCTACAGCGGACGTCATCGGACCACCTCGCCCGCGTCCTCGCGCGCCGACGACTACCTGGCCAAACCATTCGCGTTCGCCGAACTCTCCGCCCGGGTCCTGGCCCTGGGCCGGCGATCCCGACCCGCCCTGCCGCCAACGCTCAGCCGGGCCGGCATCCGGCTCGATCCCGCCCGGCGGGAGGTGTTCCGGGACGGCCGCTACGTCCCGCTGTCCACAAAGGAGTTCGGTGTGCTCGCTGAGCTCCTGCGCGCCGAGGGCACCGTCGTCTCCTCCGAGCAGCTTCTGGAGAAGGTCTGGGACGAGCATGCGGATCCGTTCACCTCCGCGGTACGCATCACGGTGCTCAAGCTGCGTCGCAAGCTCGGTGACCCACCGGTCATCGAGACGGTGCCGGGCGTGGGGTACCGCATCCCATGACCCACCGGCTGCCGATCCGGGCCCGACTGACCATTGTCTATGGCGGTCTGTTCCTGCTCGCCGGCGCGGTGTTGCTGGGGTTGACGTACCTGCTGCTCGAACGCGTGCTGCCCGTCGGCGTCTATGCCACCGAGCCGAGCAGATCACCGAGACGGCCCGCCGCATCGCCACCGCTCCGGCCGCCGACCGGGGGCTGCACGAACGCATCAGGCTGCCGGACCCACGCGACGAGGTCACCGAGCTCGCCGAGACCTTCAACACCATGCTCCAGCGCCTCGACCAGGCCTTCGACGGGCAGCGCCGGTTCGTCGCCAACGCCTCGCACGAGCTGCGCACACCGTTGACGCTCAACCGATCCCTCATCGAGGTCGCCATGCGCGGGCGGTCGGCCTCGGCCGACGTGCGCCAGCTGGGCGAGATGCTGCTCGAGATCAACCGCCGGCACGAGCGGCTCATCGACGGCCTGCTGGTACTCGCCCGGTCCGGAAACGAACTCACGACTCGGTCCTATGTGGACCTCGTCGACGTGGTGGAGCACGTCGTCCACCAGGCCCGCGCCGAGGCGTCGGCCGCGGGCGTGACCGTCCGGCCGCCGCCGGCCGGCGAAGCACCCGTCCTCGGTGACGCGGTGCTGCTGGAGCGGCTGGTGCAGAACCTGGTGGAGAACGGCATCCGGCACAACGAACCCCCGGCTCGGACGGCTGGGTCCAGATCGAGGCCGGCACCCACGGGGCGAACGCGGTGCTGGTGGTGACCAATACCGGACCGATGATCCCGCCGTACGAGGTGGCCGGCCTGTTCGAGCCGTTCCGGCGCCTGGAGACCACCCGGATCGCCGGGGCCAGCGAAGCCGGGCTGGGCCTGTCCATCTTCCGGTCCATTGCCCGCGCCCACGGGGTGACGCGGTCGCCGTGCCCCGCGACGGCGGCGGGCTCACGGTCACGGTCACCCTGCCCAGCGCCGCCTCGGGCCGCGTGGATCTGGACTGAGGAGGCCGGGCTCGCCCGAGCGCAGCGACGGCAATTGGGCCAAGCGAGGGCCAGCATGGTTGACGCTGCCCCAGACAAACCAGTTCACATAGATTGACAGGCCCGGCTACGGTATCGGCCGTGACGAAGCTGAACCAGATCATCGCCGTCGAGAAGGGCGTCAAGAGCAAGGCGTACGCCGAGGTGACCGACGCGCACCACCGGCTGCAGAAGTCCGCCCTGCTCGCCGGTATCTCGCGGACGTACCAGCCCAAGGACGAGGAGGGCGAGCAGTACCCGCCCGAGTCCACCCGCGTCCAGGTTCGCGCCGAGGAGGTGCTGCGGCAGACCGCGAGCACGCTCACCCGGCTCTTCGATGTCACGGCGACCAAGGACTGGGCCAACTGCGAGGCGAAGGCCGACGTGGTGGTCGACGGTCAGGTGCTGCTGCGCGCCGTGCCCGCCACGTACCTGCTGTTCCTGGAGAAGCAGCTGGCCGACCTGCACACGTTCGTGGCGAAGCTGCCGGTGCTCGACGCCTCCGAGTCGTGGAGCTACGACCAGGCGGCGGACTGCTGGGCCACGGAGCCGGTGCAGACCACCAAGACCAAGAAGATCCCGCGCAACCACGTCAAGGCCGAGGCGACCGACAAGCACCCGGCCCAGGTCGAGGTCTATTACGAGGACGTCGTGGTGGGCCACTGGCGGACGGTGAAGTTCTCCGGCGCGCTGCCCGCGAGCCGGGTCAAGGAGCTGCTCGACCGCGTGGACAAGCTCCAGCAGGCGGTCAAGTTCGCCCGCGAGGAGGCCAACAACTCGGAGGTCACCGACCAGCGCATCGGCGAGCGCTTCTTCGCCTACCTGCTGGACGGCACGATCTCCCCACAGACTCCCCGGTGATTCTCGCCGGGGGCCATAATGAATTGCTCGGCTCCGCAAGGTCGCCGAGCGGGAGCATAAGCTGACGCTGAGGCTCAGCCTGAGGGCGCAGCGGTGACAGTGAGGGTTCGACTCCCTCCCCCGGCACACGGGCCGGGGTAGCCCAACGGGCAGAGGCAGCCGCGGCCACCCAAGACTCAGACTATTGCTCCAGCTTCAGCATTTCCGTCGACTGCCGGATCGAGGGGATGTCAGCGACACACTTTGAGGTGCCGGTTCGAGTCCGGCCCGCTCCTCCAGTCGCATGGGGCGGTAGCTCAACCGGAAGAGCGCAAAGTTTCAGAAATGACTGACATTCTTAAATGCCATCGGCGTCACGAATGACGGACACCAGGGCCCGGGGGCTAGGGTAGACCCCCCGGGCCCGCCCGTCTCAACGAGCATTCGCGGCCTGGCTCGGTCCCTAGCCGGCCCGCAGCAGCGTGGCGGCGTCGAGCGCCCAGTAGGTGAGGATGATCGACGCACCCGCACGGCGGATCGAGGTCAGCGTCTCCAGCATCACCCGGTCGCGGTCCAGCCAGCCGTTGGCCGCGGCCGCCTCGACCATGGCGTACTCGCCACTGACCTGGTAGGCGGCCACCGGAATGTCCACTGCGGACCGCACTGCGGAGATGACGTCCAGATAGGGCAGGGCCGGTTTGACCATGACGATGTCCGCGCCCTCGGCCACGTCGAGCGCCACCTCGCGCAGCGCCTCCCGTCCATTGGCCGGGTCCTGCTGGTAGGTCTTGCGATCACCGACCAACGTGGACTCCACCGCGTCGCGGAACGGGCCGTAGAAGGCGCCGGCGTACTTGGCGGCGTAGGCCAGGATGCCGACGTGAGCGTGGCCGGCCGCGTCGAGGGCGCGGCGGATGACCCCGACCTGGCCGTCCATCATCCCCGACGGCCCGACCATGTCCACCCCGGCCTCGGCCTGCGCCACCGCCATCGAGGCGTAGATGGACAGCGTCGCGTCGTTGTCCACCGATCCGTCGGGGGCGAGCACTCCGCAGTGCCCGTGCGAGGTGAACTCGTCCAGGCACAGGTCGCTCATCACGACGATCTCGTCGCCGACCTCCGCCTTCACGTCGCGAATCGCCTGGTTGAGGATGCCGTCCGGGTCGACGGCCCCCGACCCGGTCTCGTCCCGCGTCGCCGGAACCCCGAAGAGCATCACCCCGCCGATGCCCGCGGCGGCCGCCGCGGCGGCGGCCTTGCGCAGCGACTCCCGGCTGTGCTGCACGACCCCGGGCAGCGAGGCGATGGGCCGCGGCTCCGTGAGCCCTTCCTTCACGAAGAGCGGGAGCACGAGCTCCGCCGGATGAACCCGCGTCTCGGCCACGAGCCGGCGCAGCGCGGCCGTACGGCGCAGGCGCCGCGGCCGTACGTCCGGATAGGACATCACACCCCCAACCAAACCTGATCAGCGCGCCATCAGCGGAAGCGCAGCGCGGTCGGGCCCTGGACCTTGGAGCCGCGCCGCTGCTTGGCCGGCATCGCGGCCAGGCGCTCACGCAGATCGACGGCGTACTGGGCCAGCGCCTCCACCAGGTCCGGCACCGAGGCGTGGGCCGGCTGCACGTCGACCCGCAGGCCGAACTCCGCCGCGGTGTCGGCGGTCTTGGGACCGATCACGGCCACGACCGTCCGCTGGTGCGGCTTGCCGGCGATGCCGACGAGGTTCCGCACGGTCGACGACGACGTGAAGAGCACCGCGTCGAAGCCGCCCGACTTGATGGCGTCGCGGATCTCGGCCGGCGGCGGCGCCGCCCGCACCGTCCGGTAGGCGGTGACGTCGTCGACCTCCCACCCGCGCTCGATCAGGCCCGCGGCCAGCGTCTCGGTGGCGATGTCGGCCCGCGGCAGCAGCACCCGGCCCACCGGGTCGAGGACCTCGTCGTGCGGGCTGAACTCCGCCAGCAGCCCTTCGCTGGTCTGCTCCCCGGACGGCACGAGCTCCGGCTGGATGCCGAAGGCCCGCACCGCCTCCGCCGTCGCCTCCCCGATGCAGGCGATCTTCACGCCGCCGAAGTGCCGCGCGTCCAGCCCGTGCTCGGCGAACTTCTCCCACACCGCCCGGACAGCATTGACAGAGGTAAAGATAGTCCAGGCATAGCGGCCGTCGACCAGCCCCTTGATGGCCCGCTCCATCTGGGCCGGCGTCCGCGGCGGCTCGACCGCGATCGTCGGCACCTCCGACGGCATGGCGCCGTAGGCCCGCAGCCGCTCGCTCATCGCGCCGGCCTGCTCCTTGGTCCGCGGCACCAGCACCTTCCAGCCGTACAGGGGCCGGTTCTCCCACCAGGACAGCTTGTCCCGCTGGTCCAGCCCGGGGCCGAAGGTGCACACCACCCGGCCACCGAACCCCAGGGCGGCGGCCACGAAGTTGTCCACAGTGGAGGTCGTGGTGTACTGGGTGTCGCCGGTACCGTCACCGGTCACCGCGACCGGCGTGGACCCCTCGAGCCCGGCGGCGAGCAGACCATCCCGCAGGACGGCCAGGGCGCCGTGGTCCACGGTCACGGCCAGCCCGCGCCGGGCCGCCGCGGCGAGTGCCTCGAAGTCCACGGTCTGAACATCATCAATATCGATAGTTGTCCGCATGCCGCTCAGCGACACACCGGCGTAGGTCGCCACCCCGGCGGGCCCGCTCACGCCCGGCACGACCTCGAACGGGACCGCGGTGCGGGCGACCGCCTGCACCTCGTTGACGACCCAGTCGTGCTCGAACGGGTCGCCGTGCACGAGGTGGACGGCGTGCAACCCGGAGCGGGCGGCCGACAGCAGCACTTTGGCCACGTCTCCCGGCGCCCCTTCGGCCGGGCTGAACTCGGTCCGCTCGGCCGCCGGCTTCTCGCCCGCGGGCCGGATCGCGGCCGCCGCGTCGACGGCGGCAGACTCCTCGCGGCCGGGCTCCCGGTTGAACCCGCCCAGTCGGTAGGAGGCGGCGGCCTCCTCCGCGGCCCGGGCCGCCTCGGCACGAACCCAGTCCAGCAACGCCTTGGGCAGAGTGCGGTCGTAGACGATGTGGTCGGCCGTACGAACGGCCTCGCAGGCCCTCCGGGTCAGCAGCCCCGGGTCGCCGGGACCCGCGCCGACGAAGGTGATCCGGCCGACGCTCTTGCGGGTTCGGGTCATTGCGTGTCTCCTCTAGCGCGGACGGTCCGCTCCTCGCCCGCGGCTCGCGCTCGCGGCGATTCTCCCGGCTCCCGCGCGGTCTCTCCCAGTAAACGATCGGCGCCGTCGGCGAGTAGCTGCGCGGCCAGGCGCGCGCCCAGACCGGCGGCGTCGGACAGTGCCGCGGTGTCACGGCGGCGGAGAGCGCGGCTGCCGTCGGGTGCGAAGACCGCCGCCGTCAGCGTGATCTCGTCGGCCGAGGTCGACGCCAGGGCGGCGACCGGCGCGCTGCAGCCGGCCTCCAGCGTGGCGAGAAGGGTCCGCTCCGCGAGGACCGCGGCGCGGCTGGGCTCGTCGTCGATACAGGCAAGCTGCTCGACGAGCGTGTGGTCCCCCGTACGGCACTCCACGGCCAGCGCCCCCTGGGCGGGCGCCGGCAGGATCACGTCGGGGTCGAGCACTTCCGAGATGTCGGCGGCGCGGCCCAACCGGCGCAGCCCGGCGGCGGCGAGCACCACGGCATCGACCTCACCGGCCGCGAGCTTACGCAGACGGGTGTCCACATTTCCCCGTATCGGCGTGCAGACCAGACCGCGGCCGAGCGCCAGCAGCTGCGCGACCCGGCGCGGTGAGCCCGTCCCGACCCGGGCCCCCGACGGCAACGAGGCAAGCCCGCCGCCGGTCCGGGTGACCACCACATCCCGCGGGTCCTCCCGCCGCGGCACGGCGGCGATCGTCAGGCCCTCCACCGGCGCCGTCGGCAGGTCTTTGTAGGAGTGGACCGCGATGTCGATCTCCTTGGCGGCGAGCGCGTCGCGCAGCGCGCTGACGAAGACACCCACCCCCAGCTCGGGCACCGGCGCGGTCGACCGGTCCCCGTCGGTCTCGATCTCGACGATCTCCACCGCTTCGTCCAGCGCGCGGGTCAGCGCATCGGCCACGAGCCGGGACTGGGCGAGCGCCAGGGCGCTGCCCCGGGTACCGAGGCGCAGCGTCACGCGTCCACCTCCCCGCCCTCGTCGGCCGGTTCCACGGGCGCGACCGACACGGCCCGACCCAGATCGGCCGGTGACGCCTGCAGGTCGAGCAGTTCCCGCAGCACCGCCAGGTACTGGTCGCCGTCCGGCCCCGCGGCCAGCTCGCGCATCCTTACGGTCGGCCGGTGCAGCAGCCGCTGGACCACCCGGTGCACCGTATGGACGACCTCGGCCCGCTGCTCCTCGGTCAGGTCGGCCCGGCGATGCCACAGCCGGCGCAGCTCGGCCGCCACGATCTCGTCGGCCCGGGCCCGCAGCGCCGCGACCGCCGGCGCCGCGTCCGCCCCCCGCCGCCAGGTCTGGAAGGTCGCGACCTCGGCCGCCACGATCGCCTCGGCCGCCTCGCGATCCGCCGTCGACAGGGTCTCGCCGGGCGCGGCCGCGATCGACGTCAGATCGATCAAGTTCACGCCCGCGAGCGCGCCGACCCCCGGCTCAACATCCCGGGGCACGGCAAGGTCCACGATGGACAGTGTCCGGGTCCCGACCGCTCGGGCCACGGTGTCCACGGTGATGACCGGGGCGACGGAGGCGGTGGCGCAAACAGCAATGTCCACCTGCGACAGATGCTCGGCCAGCTCGTCGAGCGGGACCGCACGGGCTCCGTACGCCCGGGCCAACCGGTCGGCGGACGCGGCGGTACGGCTGGTGACCAGCAGCGGCGCCGCGCCCTTCCGCGACAGTGTGGCCAGGGCCAGCGCACCCATCGACCCCGCGCCGACCACCAACGCGGCGCGCCCGGCCACACCTCCCGGTACCAGGCCGAGCGCGGCGCCGACCACGCTCCGGCCGGCCGCGTCGATGTTCGTCTCCGTATGCACCCGCTTGCCGGTGCGCAACGCGTGGCGCATGAGCTCGTGCAGCAGGCGCCCGACCGTGTCGTGCTCGATGGCCAGCTGGTACGCCTGGCGCAGCTGGCCGAGGATCTGGGCCTCGCCCACCACCATCGAGTCCAGCCCGGCGGCGACCCGCAGGGTGTGCCGCACCGCGTCGCTGTCGTAGTGGACGTACAGCGCGGGTGTCAGCTCAGCCAGCGTCACGCCGGCCCGCTCGGCCAGCGCCGCACCGATCTCGGTCAGCCCCCCGTGGAAGCCGCTCACCGCGGCGTAGACCTCCACCCGGTTGCAGGTGGAGACCACCACGGCCTCTCCGAGGTACGGCGAGTGGAGCAGGCGTCGCAACAGTTCAGGCGTCTGCTCCGCCGAAACGGCGAGCCGCTCCAGCAGCTCGACCGGAGCGGTGTGGTGGGAGACGCCGACGACGAGCAGGTTCACCGGGACACCACCTCCCCGGGGCGCGCGCCGTTCGGGCTCGGCGCCGAGGCGCGGGGGACGACCGGGTGGGAACCGGTCGCGCCGGTCAGCGCCTTGCGCCGTTCGTGGAACGAGAGGATCTGCAGCTCGACCGCGAGATCCACCTTGCGGACGTCCACTCCGTCCGGCACGGTCAGCACGCAGGGCGCGAAGTTGAGGATGCTCGTCACCCCGGCGGCCACCAGCCGGTCGGCCACCTGCTGGGCCGCGTGCACGGGCGTCGCGATCACCGCGATGTTGATCCGGTGCTCCCGTACCACCCGCTCGAGCTCGTCGACGTGCTGCACCACCAGCCCGTTGATCCGCTCACCGACCCGGGCCGGGTCGGCGTCGAGGAGGGCGGCGAACCGGAACCCGCGCGAGGTGAACCCGGTGTACCCGGCCAGCGCGTGACCGAGGTTGCCGACACCGACCAGCGCCACCGCCCGCCGCTCGGTGAGCCCGAGCACGGACTGGATCTGGTCCACCAGCACGGCCACGTCGTACCCCACACCCCGGGTGCCGTAGGAGCCAAGGTGCGACAGGTCCTTGCGCAGCTTGGCCGAGTTCACCCCCGCCGCGGCGGCGAGAGCCTCGCTGGAGACCGTCTCATGCCCAGCCTCGGCGAAGGCGTGCAGCGCCCGCAGATACTCCGGTAGGCGCGCGACCGTCGCCTCCGGGAGGTCGGTAATCTCCTCACCTGCGGGTGGCTCACTTGCGGTGGGCTCCGCCCCCCGCACACCCCCAGATACACCAGCCGAGGCCTCACGACCCGCAGTGGGCT
>JADGGF010000778.1 GCA_019690055.1 Micromonosporaceae bacterium | reverse complement strand
AGGCTGGGTCGGGGGAGGCCGGGGCCGACGACACCGCGTCGGGGAGTTCGTCACGTCCGGCCGACGGCCCCGGTTCGTCGTCGGGCGTGCCGGTCGACGGCCCCGGCGCCCGCGACGGGAAGATCTCAGCACCGGCCTCGAGCCGGGCGGCGATGCGCTCGCACCAGGCCATCTCGACCGTCATCCGGTCGATGATCAACTCGAACTGCCACCCCACGTGGGCTGGCTTGAGCTGGCGCATGAACTCGGTCGCCAAGGCGAGCCGGCGCATCTCGATCATGGTCCGCAGCACCCGGGCCCGGTTGCGCAGCGCCGCCACCGCCTCGACGCGCGGCATGTGGGGGAGGAAGGCGAACCCCACCAGGAACGGGTCGAACGGCGCCTGATACTCCCACCAGTAGCGCCACAGCAGCTGCGTAAACTCGGCCTCGCCTTTGGCGGTGATACGGTACGTGGTCCGGGCGGGCCGGGCCCCGACCCGTTCGGTGGCCACCTCCTCGAGCAGGCCCTCCTCGGCCAGCTTGCGCAGCGCGTGGTAGATCGACCCGGGCGCGATGTTCGCCCACTCGTCGGCGTGCCAGCTCTCCAGCTCGCGCCGCACGTCGTAGCCGTGCACGGGCTGCATCCAGTACACCAGGCCGAGGATCATCAATCGGGTCGTCGACATGGTGCCAGCGTAATAGCCAACGTTGACTAACGAGCAACGTCACCGCGATATAACTCGTGTCGGCCTCGCCGCCCCTGGGACGGCAGTAGGGCCACGGCAGGCGCTACCCGACAAGACAGCGACCGTCACGGCTGGATTGCGACAGCCGCCTACAGTGACATCCTGTGATACCGGAGCCAGTTGGCAAGCCCACGGACTCTCCGAGCGACGAGGCACAACGTGAAGACGCCCGCGTTGCCTACTCGTCCGCCATCGCCTTGTGGGCGTACGAAGGCGAGTCGGCGTGGTCGCGGTTCAACGCGATGCTCGTCGCGAACAGCATCCTGCTCGCATTCATCGGGTTCCTGTACGGCTCGGACAATCCACCGAAGCTCCCCATACTAGCTGTCGCGGTCTTCGGCATTCTGTTTTGCGCCGTCTGGTGGGTCATCACCGTCAGGGCCTTCGATCACCAAAGCTACTGGGTGTTGTCGGCGCGGGAACTCGAAGAACGCTACCTCAG
>JADGGF010000141.1 GCA_019690055.1 Micromonosporaceae bacterium | reverse complement strand
GTCATGTCCACGTCGGCGAACCGGCACCGCACGAAGGCCCGCCCCGTCATCGACTCGCCGTACCAGTCCTCCCCCGCGTACGACCGCTCCCGCACCAGCTCCACCGGCCCACCGTAGCGCTGGTCCGGCATCCGGCACCCGGGTCGCGACCGCACGGACTGCCGGGGGCCGACACGCCGACATCGTTGCGTCGTCATCCGGCGTCGCCCGGTTAGTGTGCCGGCATGGGTGACAGGGGGAACGTCGACATTCAGCCACCGGCGACCGGCCGGTTGGCGCCGGAGGAGCTGCAGACCCAGCTGGCCCGCGCGTACCTGTCGGGCAACGGGGCGGAGGTCGAGCGGGTGCTCGCCCTCATCGCCGAGGCCAACTACACCCTCCCGCCCAAGACCGCCAGCGCCGCCTGAGCGCACGACTGCGCTACGCTGGTCCGCGTGACTGCCGGGTCGGCCGTACGCGGCCATGAGTGGACAGGGCGCCCGGCCACGTCATGATCTCCCCGCGGGCCCGTGGCCCGCCGCCTCCTTTCGTGCACGGCGGAACCTGCACGGAGAGGAGGTGATCGCATGTCCCGCCCCCACAGCAACGAGCCGGCCCACACCAACGAGCTGGCCTGGCCGGCGTTCGTGGCGCGCTACCGCGTGGGTGATGTCGCCGATGGCGAGGTCGTGAGCGTGGTGCCGTTCGGTGCCTTCATCCGCATCGACGACGTGGACGGGTTCAGCCCGAAGGCGTCGTGGTCGGCGCTGCCCGAGCCCGGCTCGCGGGTCCGGGTACGCATCGAGGCGATCGACAATGTTCAGCGTCGATTCGCACTCGCCCCGGCGTAGCGAACCACGGCTGTGGAGTCCCACGACGTCTGGAGTGGGACTCCACAGTCCGGGCATGACCGCCGTACCCCTGCGTCGATGTGGCGTGGCGCGAGGGTCAGTCGGTGAGCGTGGTGTCCTCTCGCTCGAACTCCTGGAAACTCGGGACGCCGCCCTGGCAGTACACGGCTACCCGGAAGTCGTTGGCGTCGGGGTTGGTGAACTCGACGGTCGCCTGCCCGGCCGGCCCCGGGACGAGAACATTGGCGGTATAGCCGGCGGCCGGTGAGGTCCCGGCGACCCTGACCTTCATCCGGTCGATGCACTGGACGGTGATGGTGCCGGCGCTGGTGCTCACCGTGCCCTCGGCGGCCACGACGCCGTACTCCTTACAGCCGGCGGTGCCGAGCAACCCGGCGGCGACGAGCGTGACCAACCCGGCCCGGAGAGCGGGCGAACAACGGCGCGGCAGCGGCGAGGGGAAGGGCCAGCGGATTCGCACAGTCACATACTGGCACTGCCTTGTGACGCTGAGAACCCCGACACGGCCGCCCAAGCCCCGCCGCTTGGTCGATGTGATCCAGCCGAACGGGACCCTCGCCGGCGGCCGCCGGAAGGTCGGCGGACGTGACCTGCGACACACGACGAGGCCGGACGCGGGGCCTCAATCGTCGGGTGAGAAGGCGAGGATGCCGGCCCCGACGAGGGCCACCCCGCCGCCCCGGCCGACGCATACGATGGCGAAGGCCCGTCCAAGCGAGTACTGAAAGCCGCACCGACCGTATGGCCCATACCACCGAACCGCAGACGAGGAACCCGACCACGGCCGGCCGTCTGGCGACCTGCCGACGGCTGGGCCTCGCCGGGTCGGTGGCGTTGCTGCTCGGCGGGATCTTCGCCGGAATCCCTCCCAAGTCCGACCCGCTGCTACAGCACCCGGACCTCCTGCAGCTGCGGGCCTTCATCACCCCGACTGTCGCGCTGGTCTACGGCGGGCTCTGCCTGCTCATGGTCGCCTGGTGGCGGCTGGGCACGCTCGTCCGTTCGCCGACGAAACCGACGCAGCGGGAGCTGATCATCACCTTCGCCTGGTGGGGGGCGCCGCTGCTGGTGACCATCCCGATCTTCAGCACCGACGTCTACAGCTACATCGCGCAGGGCACGATGACCGTCGTCGGCGTCGACGCCTACCACCAGGGCCCGCGCATCCTGTCGGGCCAGTGGGCGGTCGACATCCCGGACATCTGGCACACCACCCCGGCGCCGTACGGCCCGGTGTTCCTCAGCCTCGCGGCCGCCGTGTCGCTGGTCACCGGCGGCTCCGTCTGGCTCGGCGTGCTCGGGATGCGGCTGCTCGCGCTGGTCGGCATCGCGTTGGTCATCGCCGCGATCCCCCGGCTGTCCCGGCTGGCCGGGGTCGATCCGGCGTACGGCCTGTGGCTCGGCGTGCTCAACCCGGTCGTGCTCGTGCACCTCGTCGGCGACGCGCACAACGACGCGATCATGATCGGGTTGATGATGGCCGGCCTCACGCTGGCCGTCGAGCGCCGCCCGGCCGCCGGCGCCGTGCTGGTCACCCTGGGTGCCCTGGTCAAGGCACCGGCCGGGCTCGCCCTGGCGTTCATCGTGGGCGTGTGGGCGGCTCAGCTGCACGGTCGCGCCCGCTACCCCCGGGCCGCACTGGCCGTGGGCGCGATCTCCGCCACGACCGTGGTGGTGACGACCTGGCTCGCCGGCACCGGGTACGGGTGGGTCAGCGCCCTGGGCACACCCACGCTCGCCCGCACCTGGACATCGATCACCACCGACCTGGGGTACCTCACCGGGTTCCTGCTCGAGCAGACCGGGCTGGGCACCCGCAACCACGCGCTGGCGTTCTGGCAGTACGCCGGGCTCGCGGTGGCGGCGGTAGTCTGCGTGCTCATGCTGCGCCGGCACCGGACCAACCCGGTGCTCGGCGTCGGGCTCGGTCTGGGGGCGGTCGTCTTCCTGGCCCCGGTCTTCCACCCCTGGTACATGCTCTGGGCCACGGTGCCGCTCGGGGCGGCCGCCACGAGCCCGCGGACCCGCAAGATCGTGGTCGGACTCATCGTCGTGATGACGGTTCTCGTCTTCCCCGGTGGGATTCCCGCCGGCGTGCCCGCCGTCGCCGGACTGCTGATCGGCTGCCTCCTGGTCCTCGGCACGACCTGGGCCGTGGCGAACCTGGACCGCACCGACCTGGCCGGCTCCACGAGGGCCGCGTTGCGCGGGCTCGCCCCCACCGAGCTGCTCCGCCGGCTGCGGGAGGAGTGGCGGGAGCCGAAGGGTGACGGCCCGCCGCCGCAACCGGTGGGCCTACGCTGAATTCTGGTGCTCGCGTCCGCTCGCACGGGCCTCGGGCCCTTGGATGCGTGGCCTGCCCTCGTCGCTCAGTCGCTGGCGCTCCCTCGCTCCTCGGTCCAGGACCACGCGGCCCGAGGCCGGAGCTTCTGGTGCTCGCTCTGCCCGGTTGTGCTCGCTCGTCAGTCCAGCGCCGGCTCCGCGTTGAAGTGGGTCGCGATGTACTCCAGGGCGAGCCGGTAGCCGTCGACGCCGAGGCCACAGATCACGCCCGTCGCCACGGCCGAGACCACGGAGTGGTGCCGGAACTCCTCCCGGGCGTGAATATTCGAGATATGTACCTCGACGAGCGGAGCGGTGAGCATCGCGCACGCGTCCCGGATGGCGTACGAGTAGTGCGACCAAGCGCCCGGGTTCAGCACCACCGGGGTGCGGGCGTCGGCCGCCCCGTGCAGCCAGCCGATGAGCTCGTGCTCGGCGTCGGTCTGGCGCACGATCACGTCGAGGCCGAGGCGCTTGCCGTGCTGCTCGCAGAGCGCGACCAGATCGGCGTACGTGGTCCGGCCGTAGACGTCGGGCTCCCGGGTGCCCAGGCGCCCGAGGTTCGGCCCGTTGAGGACAAGGACGCTCGTCACTCGGACACCTCCTGGTAGGCGGCGTAGAGCAGCTCCTCGTCAGGTCCCTCCAGAATGGACGGTCGCGCCAGACCGTCCAGGACCACGAAGCGCAGGATCGCCCCCCGGGCCTTCTTGTCCACCCGCATCGCCTCGAGCAGGTCCGGCCAGGCCTGCGCCGGGTAGCTCACCGGCAGCCCGAGCCGGGTGAGGATCTGCCGGTGTCGGTCGGCCGTCGCCTCGTCGAGCCGCCCCGCCCGCCGGGCCAGGACGGCCGCGTAGACCAGCCCCACCGAGATCGCCTGCCCGTGCCGCCAGCGGTACCCCTCGACCTTCTCGATGGCATGGCCGAGCGTATGCCCATAGTTGAGAATCTGCCGCAGACCCGACTCCCGCAGGTCCTCACTGACGACCCGGGCCTTGACTCGGATCGATCGTTCGATGACCTCCCGCAGCACCGACCCGGTGGCCGCCTCCGGCTCGGCCGCCGTCAGGACCGCCGCGTTCGCCTCGACGAGGTCCAGGATCACCGGGTCGGCGATGAAGCCGCACTTGACCACCTCGGCCAGCCCCGGCACCAGCTCCTCGGCCGGCAGGCTCGCGAGCGAGGCCAGGTCGCAGAGCACTCCGGCGGGCGGGTGGAACGCGCCGACGAGGTTCTTGCCGGCCGCGGTGTTGATGCCCGTCTTGCCGCCGACCGCCGCGTCCACCATGCCCAGCACCGAGGTCGCCACCGGCACCCAGCGGACCCCCCGCAGCCAGGCGGCGGCCACGAAGCCGGCGAGGTCCGTGGTCGCTCCACCACCCACGCCGATCACCGCGTCGCTGCGGGTGAAGTTCGCCCCGCCGAGCGCGTCCCAGCACCGCGCCGCCACCTCGAGGGTCTTGCCCGCCTCGGCGTCGGGCACCTCGATCGGCAACACCTCGACGCCCGCCGCCCGCATCCCGGCCCCGGCGCGCTCGGCCGTCTCCCGGACGGATTCGGTGAACAGGACGGCGGCCTGGGCCGCGCCGGGCAGGATCGACGGCAGGCGCTCGGTCAGGTCGGCCCCGACCAGCACCTCGTACGGCTGCTCCCCGCCGACCGGGATCACCGTCACGTCGTCCACCGGAATCTCGCGCATCGCCCGCGAGCCTACCGAGCGGAGCCGCGAGGCCGCGCACCGCGCCCAGAAGGTCACCTCCAAGGCGCCCCGGGCTTTCCACAAACCCCAAGAAGTGCCCTTCTGGTATGTGTGAGCCACCACCGAGCGCCCGCAATGTGCCCCTCTCGGCGCACCCGGGGTCCGCTCGGCTACAGGGCGGCGAGGATCTCGGCGGTGATCTCGGCGGGATCGCGGCCGTCGGTCCGGACGGTGAGGGTCGCGACCTCCTCGTACAGCGGCCGCCGCTGGTCGAGCAGGTACTTGAGCGTCGCCCGCGGGTTGACCGCCAGCAGGGGGCGGCCGGTCCCGAGCCCTACCCGGGCCACCGCATCGGACAGCTCGACGCTCAGGTAGACGACCGTGTGCCCCCGCAGCAGCTCGCGGGTCGACGGGGCGAGCACGGCCCCGCCCCCGAGCGCCAGCACACCGTCGAAGGTGGACAGCGCCTCGGCCACCGCGGCCCGCTCCAGAGCCCGAAAAGCGTCCTCACCGTCGTCGATGAAGATCTCGGGGATCGGCTTGCCGGCCTTCGCGACGATGTCGGCGTCGGTGTCCCGGAACGGCAGCTTGAGCGCGGCGGCGAGCCGCTGCCCGATCGTGGTCTTGCCGGCCCCGGGTGGGCCGACGAGGACGACCCGCGGGCGGACGGCCGTCGGTTCCGGCGCGGCGGGCGGGGACCCGCTCATCGGACGGCCAGGTTCTCGAGGTAGCCGGCGACGTTGCGACGCAGTTCGGCCAGGCTGTCGCCGCCGAACTTCTCCATCACCGCCTCCGCCAGCACCAGGGCCAGCATCGCCTCGGCGACCACCGCGGCTGCCGGCACCGCGCAGACGTCGGAGCGCTGGTTGATCGCCGTGGCCGGCTCGCCGGTCGCCACGTCGACCGTCGCCAGTGGACGGTTCAGTGACGAGATGGGCTTCATGGCGCCGCGAACGCGCAGCGGCTCGCCGGTGGTCATGCCGCCCTCGAGCCCGCCGGCCCGGTCGGTCATCCGCCGCACCCGGATCGGCCCGCCCGGTTCCCGCTCGGCCGGGATGGGCACGATCTCGTCGTGCGCCGCCGACCCCCGCGACCGGGCCTGGGTGAAGGCATCGCCGATCTCAACTCCCTTGATGGCCTGGATCGAGCACAGGGCGGCCGCGATCCGGGCGTCCAGCCGCCGGTCCCACTGCACGTGGCTGCCCAGGCCGGGCGGCAGACCGTACGCCAGCACCTCGATGACCCCGCCCAGGGTGTCCGCGTCCTTGCGGGCCGCGTCGACCTCCGCCACCATCCGGGCCGACGCGTCCGGGTCGAGGCAGCGCATCGGGTCGGCGTCGATGCGTTCGGCATCGTCCGGGTGGGCTACCAGCCCCGGCTTCACGGCGACCGGGCCGAGCTCGACCACGTGCGAGACGATGCGCACACCCAGGCCCTGGTCCAGCAGGTGCTTGGCGACCACGCCGAGGGCGACCCGGGCCGCGGTCTCCCGCGCGCTGGCCCGCTCCAGGATCGGCCGGGCGTCGGTGTGGCCGTACTTCTGCATTCCGGCCAGGTCGGCGTGGCCGGGGCGGGGCCGGGTCAGCGGCGCGTTGCGCGCCTGCCCCTCCAGCACCGCCGGGTCGACCGGGTCGGCGGCCATCACGGTCTGCCACTTGGGCCACTCGGTGTTGCCGACCCGGATCGCCACGGGGCTGCCCAGCGTCACGCCGTGGCGGATCCCGCCGAGGATCTCCACCTCGTCCTGCTCGAACGTCATCCGGGCGCCGCGGCCGTACCCCAGCCGGCGGCGGGCCAGATCCTTCGCCACGTCGGCGCTGGTCACGGCGACGCCGGCCGGGATGCCCTCCAGGACGGCGACCAGCGCCGGACCATGGGACTCCCCCGCGGTCAGCCAACGCACACTCACGTGTGGCAGTCTGTCACGCCCGACCGCACCTGAGTCACGGCCCCGTCGCCTGCCTCGTCACTGCCGGTCACCCGATCCGCGCGGCCTCCGAGCACGTCGCGAAGGCCAGGAACCCCTCCTCCACCCGCGGCTGCTCACAGGTCTGCAGCCGGAGCTCCTGCGGCCTGAACGCGTCCTGGCGGGTATCGGTCAGGACCTCGATGCTCGGACCTCCGCCGTGGTAGCGGTAGCTGGTCGCAATCGGGTCGCCTTCGACGGTCGGCATCACGACGGAGAGGTGAGCGGTCCGGCCGGCCGCGACTGCGTCGATGAAGCAGGTCAGCATCGACTCCGGTGGGATGTCGCCCTGATTCACCACCGCGGTCCCGCAGTCGACCTCGACCAGCCCGCTGCCGGCGTTTCCGGTCGAGAGACCGAGCCCGTCTCCGTTGGGGCGCAGCAGCCGGAGCTGATCGGCCTCGATCTCGTAGGTCACCTCACCGGTCAGCGTCGCGCGCACCGCCGCGTCGACCTGATTGCTGCCGCCGACACAGGGCTTCTCCTCGGTCACCCCGAAGGTGATGCTCGACCCGGCGACGATGGCCGTGCCCTGCAGCTCGCCGCCGACACACCCCGTGGTCGCGGTGAAGGAACCGGTGGCGGCGTCGATGGTGAGCACCGCCGGCACCGGGTGGATCGAGGTCGAGGCGCCGTCGCCTGCGTAGACGGTGGTGACGGTCCAGGAGGTGCCGGCAAGGGGTCGGTCCGGGTCGGCGACCTCGCGGTCGAGCAGCACCATCGTGATCGTCGCCGTCGCGAGCGTGAGCTCATCGCCGGCCAGGCGCACGGTCGGGCGGCTGGTGAGCAGGTCGGCGACCCAGGCGTCCTGCTCCATCAGCTCACCGGGGCAGCCCATCTCCGTCGTAGCCAGGTCGGTGACGACCAGCGTGCCCGAGTCGATCCGGCCGGTCCCGCTCATGTGGTTGCAGCCTGCGTAGGCGCTGATGCGGCCGCCGGCCTCGAAGCTCACCCGGACCTGGGTGCCCTCGACGATCGTCTTGGACGCGCCGTTCTCCGTGACCGAGGTGGCGAGGAAGTCACGTCCGGCCGGCCACTCGTCGCCCGGGGCGCCCGGGCCCTGAGGGGTCGCACAAGCGGTCGCGACCAGAAGCACACCAACACCGACGGCGGCCGCCAGCGATCGAGGGACAACGCGCATGCCGATACCGACGCGCCCCCACGCCGGTCGGTTCCCGGACCACACGGCCAGCGGCTACGCGGCCAGGCCCGGGTTGCGGTCGCGGAACTCCTGTAGTGCTCGCCGGACGATCCCGGAGCGGCCCTCGCGGTCTCGCCCGGCCGCCCGGTCCAGCCACTCGATCATCGACGGTGGCAGCCGGACCGTCACCGGCCGCTTGACCGGCTCGCCGTTCTCATCCACCTGCACCATGGGTTCCGTCGCGACCTCGGCCTTGGCCATGAACTCGGACACATCGTGGGTCGAGAACCACTCCACGAGCTCGTCGTGCGACATCTTGCTGAAGTCAGGCAGTGCCATCGGCTCCCCTTTCCAGCCAGTCCCTGAACTCGGTTCCCGTCATCGGCCGCGCGAGAGCAACCCGCCACACGAACGAGTCGTCGTTGCGAGTAAGCAGCACGAACAATGCCCGCCGCTCGACCGTGACCGAGTAGACGCCGAGCAACTGGCCCCCCGCGTTCCGCCGGTACTGCTGCTGCGGATCCGCCTCCAACGCCTCGGCAACCTCGGCGACCGTCACGTTGATCAGACGAGCGGGCGGCTCACCCCGTACCGGCATGCGCCAGTGCACCACAGACACGTGCGAAGTGTATGACGCGTATGACGTTCACGCGCCCCGACGCCCGGAGACTGGGTGGGCATGGCTGCCGCGGAAGGCGCCCGACCTGAGCCGGGCGGCGACTGGGGCGCTACGAACGCGTCCGGGCGGCGGCGGCCGTGTACAGGGCCTCGCGCATCGCCGCGACCGGTGCCGGCACCCCGGTGAACAGCTCGAACTGGTGCACGGCCTGGGCGAGCAGCAGGTCCAGGCCCGAGACGATGCGGCAGCCGGCCCGTTGGGCGGCGGCGGCCAGCGGGGTGGGCCACGGGTCGTAGACGACGTCGAAGACCACCGTGGCCGGCCGCCAGGCGACCCGGTCAGCGAGCGGGTCGGCCACGCCCTTCGGCACCGTCGAGATCACGGCGTCGGCCTCGCCCACATCGACGCCGCCCACGTCAGCGCCGCCCACGTCAGCACCGCCCACGTCGGCGTCCGCCTCGGACGACGGCCAGGCGGCCGGGGCGATCCGGACGCCGAGCGCCGCCGCCACCGGCGCGAGCTCGTCGACCGCGGCCCGCCGGCGGGCGTACACGGTGACCAGGCTGGCGCCGAGCTCGGCCGCCGCGGCCAGCGCCGCCCGGGCGGTTCCGCCGGCGCCGAGCACGCTGACCCGGTCCAGCTTCTCGACGCCGACCCAGCGCAGCGCGTCGACCATGCCGGGGGCGTCGGTGTTGTCCGCCCACCAGGTCCCGTCGGAGCGCCGGGCGAGCGTGTTCGCCGCGCCGAGGGCGGCGGCGCGGTCCGAGACCGCGTCGGCCACCTTCAGCGCCACCTCCTTGAGGGGCATGGTCAGCGACAGCCCCGCCCACTCCGGCCCGAGACCGGCCACGAACCCGGCCAGCTCCGCCTCGCCGCAGTCGTGGGCGTCGTACGACCAGTCCGTCAGGCCGGCCGCCGCGTACCCGGCGTTGTGGATCACCGGCGAGAGCGAGTGCCCGATCGGCCGGCCCAGCACGGCCGCGGGGGGGGGGGGGGCCGCCGCCCCCCCCCCCCCGCCCCCCCCCGCCCCCCCCCCC
>JADGGF010000140.1 GCA_019690055.1 Micromonosporaceae bacterium | reverse complement strand
ACCTGGTTCGGCATCAGCCGCCGCGACTGGCGCGCCCTACCCATCGGCGCCGGCGCCGCCGCCGGCATCCTGCCCTGGTTCTACTACGACATCGCCGACGACCGAACCATGTACTACTTCTACGCGCTGCCCGCCGAACCCTTCCTCGTGCTGGCCGTCGCGTACGTCCTCGGCTGCCTCATCCGCGGCCCCGGCGTCAGCCGGTTCAGCCGCGGACGGGTGCTGTTCTCCCTCACGCCCGACGATCGCCGTCTCTACGGCACCATCGCGGCAGCTGCATTCATCATCCTCGTCGCCATCTGCTTCTGGGTCTACTACCCCATCTACGTCGGCGACTCCATCCCCTACGACCACTGGTACCGACGCATGCTGCTCGGCCGGCACTGGATATAGCGCGCGGCGATCGCCGCTCGGGCACGGGATGGTCAGGCCGTACGGACGGCCTCCGCGAGGCGCTCGGCGACCGCTCGCGCCTGCTCCACAGTGGACGCTTCCACCATGACCCGGACCAACGGCTCGGTACCGGACGGGCGCAGCAGCACGCGGCCGGCCCCCGCCAGCTCCTGCTCGGCCCCGGCCACGGCCTCGACCACTGTGGACGCCTGAACGGCCGCGTGCCGGTCGGCCACCCGCACGTTGATCATCACCTGCGGCAGCTTGGTCACCACGGCGGCGAGATCGGCGAGCGGGCGACCCGTGGCGGCCATGCGAGCCATGATGTTCAGGCCGGTGAGCAGGCCGTCGCCGGTGGTGGCGTACGCCGGCAGGATCACGTGCCCGCTCTGCTCACCGCCCAGCGCCAGACCCTTCTCCCGCAACGCCTCCAGCACGTACCGGTCACCGACCGCAGTCTCCAGGAGAGCGATGCCCTCCCGCTGCATCGCCAGCCGCAACCCGAGGTTGCTCATCACGGTGGCGACGAGCGTGTCGTGGGTCAGCGTGCCGGCCTCGCGCATGGCCAGGGCCAGGATGGCCATGATCTGGTCCCCGTCGACGACCTCGCCGGTGGCGTCCACCGCCAGGCATCGATCGGCATCACCGTCATGGGCCAGCCCGAGGTCGGCGCCGTAGGCGAGCACCGCGGCCCGAACGGCCTCGAGATGGGTCGACCCGCACTCATGGTTGATGTTGATTCCGTCCGGCGACGCGTTGATGACGATCGCGTTGGCCCCGGCGCGGCGGTAGGCGTCGGCGACCCGCGAGGCAGCGCCGTTGGCGCAGTCCACGACGACGGTCAACCCGTCGAGGCGGTGGGGCGTGGCCTTCACCAGATGGGTCACGTACCGCTCCGGCCCGTCAACGAGATCGTGCACCCGGCCGACCCGGGGGCCCACCGGCCGCGGCCACGGCCGGTCCAGCTCCGCCTCGATCTGGTCCTCGACCTCGTCCGGCAGCTTGTGACCGCCCGCCGCGAAGAGCTTGATCCCGTTGTCCTCCATCGGGTTGTGCGACGCGGACAGCATCACGCCCAGATCGGCCCCGGTATCCGCGGTCAGAAAGGCGACGCCCGGCGTGGGGAGCACGCCGGCCCGAACCACGGTGGCGCCGGCGCTGGCCAGGCCCGCCACGACCGCGGCCTCGAGCATCTCGCCGCTCGCCCGCGGATCCCGGCCGACCACGACCGTCGGGGCGGACGACGATCCGGAACCCGAGCCCGCGGCATCTCGGCTACCGAGGACCCGGACGGCGGCTGCGGCCACCGCCATCGCGAGTTCCGGGGTGAGTTCCGCGTTCGCTACGCCACGGACTCCATCCGTTCCGAAAAGCCGCCCCATGCCCTGCCCTTCTCGTCTGTACCGTGGCCCCGACGTGTCCTGGCCTCACCTGCACCCGGCCGGCGCCCACGTTCGGCCAACACCGCAGGGGCGACGCACCACGCACCATCGGTTACGTCACGGTAACCGGTCCAACCCGATCCTGGATACCGCAACCGCCCGGCGCCGAGATCGGCCGGGCGGCAGGGACGATGCCAGAGCACAACCGCCACCGTCCGCGATCAGGCACGGATAACCGAGCCAACACGGGATGCCGATCGAACGCGGCACACGGTGGCCAATGATCGGGTTCAGATCCACGGCGACGCCGTGGACCTCACTACCGCTTGGAGTACTGCGGAGCCTTGCGGGCCTTCTTCAGACCGTACTTCTTGCGCTCCTTGACCCGGGCGTCCCGCGTGAGGAAGCCCGCCTTCTTGAGCGCCGGGCGGTCGTCGGCGTCGAGCTCGCACAGGGCCCGCGCGATGGCCAGGCGCAACGCACCGGCCTGCCCGGTCACCCCGCCACCCCGCAGGTTGGCGATCACGTCGAGCGTACCGGCCCGGTCCACCAGGGTCAGCGGCTCACGGACGAGCTGCTGGTGGACACGGCTCGGGAAGTAGGACTCGAGCGAACGGCCGTTGAGGATGAAGTTTCCGGTGCCGGGGACCAGGCGGACCCGGACGATCGCCTCCTTGCGGCGGCCGACGGTCTGGATGGGCCGCTCGGTGCGGGGCAGGCTGCGCAGAGGGCGCGGGGCGGCCGCCGGTGCGGCGGGAGAAGCCTCGGTTGGTGCGGTCTGGGAGGCCTCGGCCTCGGCGATGCTTGCGGTCACTGGTGTCCCTCCGCGCTTACTGCGCGAGCTGCTTGATCTCGAACGGCTTCGGCTGCTGAGCGGCGTGCGGGTGGTCGGGGCCCGCATACACCTTCAGCTTCTTGATCAGAGCCCGACCCAGTCGGTTGTGCGGCAGCATGCCCCGCACAGCGAGCTCCACCGCGCGCTCCGGGCGCTTGGTGAGCAGCTCCTCGTACCCGACCGCGGTCAGGCCACCCGGGTAGCCCGAGTGACGCACGGCCTGCTTCGTCTGGCGCTTGTTCCCGGTCAGCGCGACCTTCGCCGCGTTGACGATGATGACGAAATCACCGGTGTCGACGTGCGGCGCGAAGACCGGCTTGTGCTTGCCACGCAGCAGCGTGGCGGCCTGGCTCGCGAGGCGGCCCAGCACGACGTCTGTGGCGTCGATGACGTGCCACTGACGCTCGATCTCGCCCGGCTTGGGGCTGTACGTACGCACAGGATGACCCTTTGTTTCCTTGGTCGGTGGGATCCGGCCGGAGGCCGAAGCTCGGGTGCCGGCGGCAAGGCAGCGCTCGGCGCACCTCACACAACAGCGTCTGAGCATACCGGGCGCAACCGGGGTGGGTCAAAACACCCCCGGTATCGTCGCGCCGGACGGGCGGACCGCCGACCGCGCCGCGGCGCCCGGGACGAGGGCCCCGACACTCTGACGAGTATGACCGGGCCGCCATCCCTGGACCGGGCCGCCATCCCTAGCCGGATCGCCATCCCTGGCGGGCAGCCGTCCCTGCCCGGGCCGGGCAACGCAGGGACGAACGTCACAACCGTCCAGGGCGTCAGACGACTCACAGGCTTGCTCGGGAATGATTTGCTGAGACGAAACATCGAATGCATCGGAGCGAAACTCCGGGCCGGCAGCCTATCCACCAGGCCGGCGATGGCGCGCCTGTGGGCCCGCCCCGCCGACGCAGGACCGGGCTGGTGGTGAAGGGACGGCACCACCCGCCGCGGCGCGATGGGCTAAGCCGGCCGCCTTGGATCACCCCGCCGGGGTCGGGAATGGGCGCACGACCGGCCCGGCGGGGTGATCGGCGAGGGAGACCCCCTCGCTGCCACGGAGAGCACCGAACAGGGATTGGGACGGACCTGTCCGGTGCACGGGTGCTGGTCACCCGGAGCGGACGCGGCGCGTGGCTCACCTCTGGTGAGCCCGCGCTGTGTCCTGCCAAGGCCGCCGACCCGCGACATACCCACGACGCGCAGATCACTTACGCGACCCGGCTCACCCACGGCGCGGCTCGCTCGGGCCACCGCTTGCCCGCACCGCTCTCACGGCCCACCGACGCTTGGTCTGCGGCACAGTTAGCACGCTGGAAACACAGTCCGTATCGCGGCGAAACGGCCGGCTTGGACCATCCGTGGCATGAGCGCCCTGCCCATACGAACGGTCGGGGTTCGGGCGCGTCGATGACCGCCACCTCCGCCGATTCGCTCCCGGTCCCCCGGCCCGACCCGGCCCCGGTCGGACCGGGTCAGGACGGGTATGCCGGCGACCCGGCCCGCTCCGATGCGCTCGCCGGATTCACCGTCGCGGTGACCTCCGATCGCCGCCGCGACGAGATCGCCACGCGGCTGGCGGAGCACGGCGTCCGGATCGTTCTCGCCCCGGCCCTGCGCCTTGTCCCGGTCGCCGACGACACCCCGCTCTACGACGCGACCCGACGTCTGCTGGAGTCCGCGCCGGATGTCGTCGTGGGCACGACCGTGATCGGCATGCTCGGATGGCTCGAAGCGGCCGACGGCTGGGGGCTGGGCGACGCGCTGCGCGCGCGGCTGGCCGACGCCCACGTCGTGGCCCGCTGGCCCCGGCCGGGAAGCGAGCTGCGATCCGCCGGGCTGGCGCACGCCTGGTCCCCGGCGACGGAGAGCGTGGCCGAGATCGTCGAGCACCTGGCCGCCCGGTTCACCGCGGGTCGGTCGGGTGCCCGCAGCCGTCGCTCGGCCCGCCTCGACGAATACCGGCCGCTCACCTCGGCCCGAGGGTCCCGACGCGGCCCGCTGGCCGGCCGGCGCGTCGCCGTACAGCTGCACGGCGTACCCGAGGATGAGCTGTGCGCCGCGCTCGTCGCGGCCGGGGCCGAGGTGGTCGAGGTGCCGGTCCACCGGTGGGCCCCACCGGTCGACCCGACTCCGCTGCAGCGACTCATCGACCTGATCACGAGCCACCTCGTGGACGCGGTCACGTTCACTTCAGCGGTCGCGGTGGGCTCCGTGCTCCGAACGGCCGGCCCCGACGCCGACGCTGTCCTCACGGCCCTCCGGGGCCCGGTCCTGGTCGGCTGCCTGGGCCCCCAGGCGGCCGACCCGCTGCGGCGCGTGAACGTGCCCGTGCTCGTCCCGCCCCGGGCGCGGGCGAGCGCACTGGTGGCGACGCTCGTCGACGAGCTGCCCCGGCGGACCCACACCCTCCGCGTCGCCGGCTGCGAGGTCGTCCTGCGCGGCCACGCTGCCGTGGTCGACGGCGTGCTCAAGCCGCTGCCGCCGGCCCAGATGGCGATCCTGCGCAGCCTGGCCGCGGCCCCGGGCAGGGTGCTGCCCCGGTCGCAGCTGCTCGAGGCGCTGCCGCGCGGGGCCGACGAACACGCCGTCGAGATGGCGGTGGCCCGCCTCCGGGCGGCGCTGGGCCGGCCGTCGTTCATCGAGACGGTGGTCAAACGCGGATATCGATTACGAGTGGATTGATTGTCATAACTTGTGACATTTTGATCCTTTTTGATAGGGTGCCCGGACGCCGCATTCGATGATCAGGACCGATGCCACGGTCGCGGTGCGGCGGGCCGGGCCGTAGGCTGTCGGCCGTGGTCGGTGCCTGGGTCAGACTGATCGTGAACTCGGCAGTGACGGCGGCGGTGGTCGTCGCGGCCCAGCTCGGCGCGGGGGACGCGCTCGGTCTCCTCCAGTGGGACGGCCCGCACGACGACCAGGCCTGGATCACGCTGCTGACCTGGGTCGCCTTCACGTTCGCCGCAGCGGTCCTGGCCGGCGCTCTCTCCGGTCGCGCGGCCTTCCGGCGGCTTCGCGGGCGCGACGGCCTCGGTGTCCGCATCGTGGTGAGCGTCGTGAGTGGGGCCGGGGCAGCGGCCGTGATCGGCCTCGCCTGGCTTCCGGCCCGGGACCTGCGGCCACCGATCAACGCCAACCCCGGCCTCGTCGTCTCCATCACGGCCGGCGCCGGCGTGCTGGTCGGCCTCGTGCTGGCCCTGCTGGCGCTGTCGATCCAGCCCATGGCGGCCGGGGTGCTGACCACCGTCGGCTGGGTCTGGCTCCTCGGGCTCGGCGCCGCCATCGCGGGTCTCACCTCGGGCGAGCCGAACCCGGCGCCCCGGGTCGGCGTCCCCGACGCACCGTCGCTGATCCCGCCGTCCGCGTGGACCGGTCCGCGGATCATGATCATCGCCGCGATCGTGCTGGGCCTCGTGGTCGCCGCGGTGGCTCGGGCGCGGGGCGCGTCCCGTCTCAGCACGGCGTTCTCCGGTTTCGGTGGTCCAGCCCTGGTCGGCGCGGCCTACCTCATCGCCGGGCCAGGTGAGAACCAGGGCGAGGCGTACGTCGCCGCGCTCCTTGGCGTCGCCGCCGGCCTGGCCGCCTCCGCGGTGGTGGCCATCCCCGGGCGTTCGGTGGACGGCGACCGACCGGGCGCCGCGGCCGAGGCGCGGGACGCGTCGTCCGACGTCCTGGTCAGCACGCGCGTCCCCGTCCCCGGGGGTTCACCCTCGGGCACGAGCCGCCCGGCCTGGGCGGAGGGATCAGGAGCCATCGCCCGGGCCTACAGCGGTACGTCGGCGACCTCGACTATCCCGGTGACCTCGACTATCCCGACGACCTCGACTATCCCGGCGACCTCGACGACGCCGGCGGAGACCACGACCAAAGGCACGGGATGGGACGCCGACACGCTGGCGGGGACGACCCATCCTTCGGCCGGTCGGTCCGCCGAGCGGACGGAACGGGGCGGTGGGCTCTACCGCAGCACGGGCAGCTACTCCGCCGAGCCGACCTCCACGCCGCCCTCGCGCGGTACCGGCGTCATGGGGCAGCCGAGCCGCGACCCGCACGAGTCGTGGGTGGGCGAGCTCCGCGCCACCGGACGGCACGCCGCCGAGTAGGTCGTACGGTCACCACACGCCGTACGGTCACCACACGCCGTACGGTCACCGCACGCCGTACGGTCACCGCACGTCCCACACGGGCTCCGGCGTCTCGACCACCTCGCCGTCGGCGCGAAACAGCAGGAAACGGTCGAACGACCGGGCGAACCACCGGTCATGGGTCACCGCGATGACCGTGCCCGCGAACCCGCGCAGCGCATCCTCCAAAGCCTGCGCCGAGGCGAGGTCGAGGTTGTCGGTCGGCTCGTCGAGCAGCAGCAGCGTCGCCCCAGACAGCTCCAGCAGCAGCACGAGAAATCGGGCCTGCTGGCCGCCGGACAGCGCGCCGAAGCGCTGCTCGCCCTGCGCGGCCAGCCCGTACCGGGACAGCGCGTGCATGGCGTCATGCCGCGGTACGCCCGATCGATGCTCGTCACCGCGCCACAGGATCTCCAGCAGCGTGCGGTCGACCAGGTCCGGCCGGTCGTGCGTCTGGGAGAAGTGGCCCGGCCGGACCCGGGCCCCCAGGCGGGCGGTGCCGTGGTGGGCGACGGCCGCCAACGCAGCACCGTCCACAGGGGAGTGTTCGGCGTCCGGATCGCTACCCCCGCGGGCGAGCAGCCGGAGGAAGTGCGACTTGCCGGTGCCGTTGGCGCCCAGCACCGCGACCCGGTCGCCGTACCAGACCTCCAGGTCGAACGGGAACGTCAGGTCCTCCAGCTCCAACTGCTCGCAGATCACCGCCCGCCGGCCGGTCCGCCCACCGACGAGACGCATCTTTATATCTTGTTCTTTGGGTGGAAGCGGCGGCGGGCCGGCCTCCTCGAACTTCCGCAACCGGGTCTGCGCGGCCTGGTAGCGCGAGGCCATCCCGTCGTTGTACATGGCCTTCTGCTTGTACATGGCCACGAGGTCCTTGAGCTTCTGGTGCTCCTCGTCCCACCGCCGACGCCGTTCGTCGAGGCGTTCGTGCCGGGCGCTGCGCGCCTCGTGCCAGGAGGCGAAGCCACCGGGGTGGGTCCAGGCCGAGCCACCCTCCACAGTCACCACTCGCGTCGCCGTCTGGGCGAGCAGCTCGCGGTCGTGGGAGACGTAGAGCACGGACTTCTCCGACTCGCGCAGCCGAGCCTCCAGCCAGCGCTTGGCCGGGACATCGAGAAAGTTATCCGGCTCATCGAGTAGGAGCACCTCGTCCGGGCCCCGCAGCAGCAGCTCCAGCGCGAATCGCTTCTGTTCGCCGCCGGAGAGCGTGCGGACGGCCCGGCCGCGCGCCTCGTCCCACGGCAGGCCGAGCGCCGACGTGCTCGCCACGTCGAAGGCGACCTCGGCGTCGTACCCGCCGGCCTCGCCCCACGCCGTCAGCGCGTCGGCGTAGCGCAGCTGCGCCCGGTGCGAACCCGGGTCGGCCGCCAGGGCCTGCTCGGCGGCGGCGAGCCGCTGTCCCGCCGCCCGGACCGCCGGCGGCGCCAGCGAGAGGGCCAGGTCCTGCAGGGTCGGCTCCTGACCATCGCCCGACGCGCGGTCGCGCCCGGGCTCCGACCGCCCCAGGAACTGGCGCATCACGCCCAGGCCGCCGGAGCGCACGATCGTCCCCTCCGCCACCGGCAGGTCTCCGGCGATCATGCGCAGCAGGGTCGTCTTGCCAGCACCGTTGGGTCCCACGAGGGCGACCTTCTGGCCCTCACCGACCCGGAAGGAGACGTCGGCGAACAACTCCCTCCCGTCGGGGAGCACGTGCCGGAGCCCGCTCACCTCGATGTGACCCATAGGTCACCGATTCTGGAGAAAAAGTCCCGGGCGGTCGCGCGAGTTACGGCCCGGACGACCGGCACCGTCAGGCGACGACCGCAGTCGTTGGGGCCGCGGCGAAGGACCTCGCCGGTCAGGTCGCGGCTTCGGACGGCTCCGCGGCCTCGGACGGCTCGGTCGAGGGCTGGGACTCCGGCACCGTCGCCCACCGCTCGACCACGGTTCCGCGCAGGTACGCCTTGACCAGGTCTTCAATGACGTAGTCGGCCTCGCCCGGCTTCATCTCGCCACTGTCTTGGCGCACCACGACCGCATAGAGCAGGAAATGCCCGCGCACCTCCCACGCCAGATGCGGCGGCGCGGTGTAGAGCTGCCGGTTGGCCTCCGGCACCGAGATGTAGCCGAGGAACCGACCCTGACGGCTCTCGACGAGATCCTTGATCTCAGCGGAGAGAGTCTTCGCCACGGTGACGTCCGGCAGGTTGAGCACGCCGGCGGTCGCGAAGTACAGATTGTCGCCCGAGGCGAACGAGGCCCGCAGCACCTGGCTGCACCCGCTGGCCGTCAGCACGCGCTTGACCTCGCCGTCGGCCGCGACCGAGCAGTCCTCCGAGACGTGCGGTTGGCCCATCATCGTGTACGGCGGCCAGTCCGGCTGGGCGGCCGGGATTTCGGCGCTCGGGAAGACGTCCTCGACCGTCATCGGCGTGGGGTCTGCCTCGCGGCTGTCGATGTCCCGGTACTGCACCGTGGGCCCCTCGGTCGGCAACCCGATCGGCTGGGAATCGGCCAGCAGCAGTTGCCACGAGCTGAAGCCGCACACCGCGAGCACCACGGCCACGGAGATCACGCTGATCGTGATGACCCAGGGCTTGTGCTGGGGCAGGTGCTTGAACAGGTCGGGGAAGTCCCGCAGGCTCATGCCCTTGGCCTGCGGCAACGGCGGTAGCTCGCGTCGGACCGGCCGCCGCCGGGCGGTCGGCGGTCGGGGCCGACCCGGTGGTGGGCCGGAACGGTCGCGCCCGCCCGGTGCCCCGCTGACCGGTTGGCGGGACGCGCCCGGACGGCGGGGAGCGGACCCGGGGGCGCCCGGACCGGGCGGCGGCATCGTCGGCGCTGGCGGCATCGCGGGGCCGAGCGGCATCGGCGGGGCCGGCCCCGGGGGGGGGCGGGGTCTTATACACATCTGACG
>JADGGF010000139.1 GCA_019690055.1 Micromonosporaceae bacterium | reverse complement strand
TGCGCGGGGTCCAGCGCCGCGCGGGTGACCGGGGTCGGGCGGGGCTTCGCCGTGGCGGAGGCACTGCTCGCTGCGTGGACCACCAGGCCGGCCCCGACAGCGGTGACCGCCACGACGGCCGCGATCGCGGTCCGGCGACGAAGAGTCTTTGTCTGTCGAATCATCGATGCTCTCTCGGGTGGGCCGACGGGCAGCCGGCGACGCTGACCGCCAGCTGCCCGTCGTTGGTCGACTGATCGATTACGGGTTCACGGTGATCGTGAACGTCGATGTGGTGTTGCGGATGTTCTGGAAGACGTTGATGAACGTCAGGTTGTTGAACGTGGCCGAGCCGACCGCGGGGCCCTGGCCGGGCTCGGGCATCTCGTTGGCCCAGATGCCCCAGCCCGACTTGGCGTCGAACTGGTCCCCACTGCGCGTCACGTTCGAGATGGTGATGTTGCTGAACACCGTGTCCGTGATGGGGAACCCGGGTTGGTTCGGGTGCGGGTACTGGGTCTGGAACATGATCCCGCCGTAGGTCGGCGCGTTGATGTCCACGTTGGTGACCCGGATGCCCCGGAACTCCTTGCTCGCCGAGAACAACCAGATCGCCGGGAAGACCTGGCTGCCCCAGAAGTGGCCACCCGCCCGTTCGATCGTGATGTTGTCGAACGTGGTCGGCTGGGTGCCGAAGCCCACGAACGGGTAGCCGAAGTCCAGCGAGCTGATGGTGATGCCCGAGTAGACGAGCTGGTCGGCGATGTAGATGTTGCGGAACGTGTTGTTGTACCCGCCGTACACCGCGAGCCCGGCCGCCCGCCAGGTCAGCGTGGCGGTCAGGTTCTCGTAGACGTTGTCGTGGTTGCCAACCGACCCGCCACCGTCGATGGAGGAGAAGAGCGCGAAGGCGTCGTCCCCGTTGGTGCGGGCGTCCACATTGACCACATGCGCGCCGGAGGTGTCGGCGGTCATGTTGATCCCGTCCGCCCAGGTGTTGCGGATGCGGCTGTTGCTGAAGGTCAACCCGTCCGTGTTGACGCCCCAGTACGCGCACAGCATGTGCTCCACCCAGGTGTTGTCGATGGTCAGGTTGCTGACGTTGTGCAGGTCACCCCAGACCTTGCCGCCGCCCTGCCGGTTGGTGAAGTTGCCGAAGAACGAGAGGTTCTTGAAGGTCGAACCACTCGCGGTGGGCTGGACGTCGAAGCCGGCCTCGGTGTTGGACTGGTCCTGCGGCGTGACGAACCGGGTGTACCAGGGACCCGCCCCGATCACTTGGATCGGCTTGCCGTAGATGTTGAACTTGAAGTTCGTCGGGTAGGTACCCGGCGGCAGGTAGACGCCCAGCTTGCCGGTGGTGTCCTGGCGGAAGGCGTCGAACGCGTTCTGCACGTCCTGCTGGCTGAAACCGGCCGGCGTGATGTAGCGGGCCGGGTCCGGGTTCGGGATCGGGGCGACCAGCTCGGTCTCGGCGAAGTCCACCGTTGCCACCAACGGGTCGTTGCTGTCCCGCTGGAGCTTGATGACGCTGCCGGCCGGGACCGTGGTGTCGAGCATCACGTTGGCCTCGTCGTAGATGTGTCGCGGCCCGGAGCCGGGGGTGTTGGTCGGCATGTCCTCCTGGCCGTACACCCAGCTGTACTTGGAGGTCAGCGTGATCTTCTTGTGGAACTGGTTGTTCACGTAGATGCTCAGCGTGGAGTTCTGCCCGGTGCCGGCGGCATTGTCCGGAATGGACGCTCGCACGACCAGGGTGTTGGTCGGACCCCGCGTCGTCCACTGCACGTAGCTGCCCACGCTGGGCAGGGTCACCGCGCGCCGGCCCGAGGCCTCACCGGCGAGGTCGCCGATGACCCGGTTGGGGCCGAGCAGCTGGGCGCCGCCGCCGATGCTGCCGTCCTCGGCTTCGTAGCGGTCGTACGGCATGTTCGCGCCGCGACCCACGAAGAACGGCGTGTTGCTGGTGTTGTTGGCGGTCTTGCTCGCGTCCTCCGCGGAGTCGTTGGCCACCACGACCCGAACCGTGTACCGCCCGTTGGCCGCGCTCCACGTGCCCAGGTTGGCCTGACCCGATGTCGCGCCCGCCGCGATGACCCCGCTCACCGACCCGGTCCGGGTGAGCACCGTCGCACCGGACTGGTCGAGCAGCGTGAGCGTGATGCCGTGCGGGGCCCCGCTGGAGGCGGCGTTGCCCTGGTTGCGGATCGCGACGAGGAACGTCACGGTCTGGCCGCCGGACGGGTTGCCGGGCGTCCACGACACGACCGGAACAAGGTCGGCGCTGGAGATCTCGGCGACCACCAGGGGCGACGACGCCTGGGTCGTGTTGTTGGCCTCGTCCCGCTCGATGACGGTGCCGCCGTCGTCCGCCTTGGCCGACACCTGGTAGGTGCCCGCGGTGATGGTGCCCGCGTTGAACGTGACCGTGGTCGAAGCGCCGGGGGCGAGCGCGCCCACGTTCGCGGTGCCCCGTCGGGTCGAGCCGAGGTAGAAGCCGACGGTGGTGGCCGGCGCGGCGACGTCACCCGCGTTGGCCACGGTGGCGCTGAACGTCACCGCCTGGTTCTCGACCGGGCTGGCCGGGGACCAGCTCACCGCGGTCACCACGAGGTCGGGGTTGGGCGCCGGGGTGCCGAACACCTCGAGCTCGGCGACCTGGCCGGACGGCGCCCCGCTGTTGGCGGTGAAGCGCAGCCGGACGTCGGCCACCGTGGCGCTGACCGGGATGGTCACGACGTTGCTGCCCTGGGTGAACGTGTAGGTGGCCGACGATACGAGGTTGGTGAATGTGCTGGCCGACTGCTCGCGGCCGAGGATCTGGAAGGTCTGGGTCCGCGTGCCCCAGGCCGGGTCCGGGTTGAGCTTGACGACCACCGAGTTGATCGTGTGGTTAGCCCCGAGCGCCACGGTCAGCTCCTGCGGATAGCTCGGTGCGCCCTCCCAGTAGGTGGTGATGTCGCCGTCGGTGGCGTTGGCCGGAACGAAGATATATGTCGATCCGGTCGCGGTCACCGGCTTGTTCAGCGCCACGTTCGTGCCCGGTCCACCGGTGCCCACGCGGGTGACGGTGTTGCTGTTGCCCGACTGGTTGCCGGCCCCGTCCCGGGCCCGGACGAAGTAGGAGACCGTGACGTTGGTGGGTTGCTGCTCCGAGTAGGTCGTCGTGGTGGCGCCCACGCTCGTGGCGAAGTCCCCGTTGCGGTAGATGTCGTAGCCGGCCAGGCCGCTGCCGCCGGTGTCGGTGGAGGCGCCCCAGCTCAGGGTGATCGTGGTGCCGTTCTGCGTCAGGGTCAGGTTGCCGGGAACCGTGGGCGGGGTCGTGTCGCCGCCGCTACCGCCGGGGCCGTAAACCTCCAGTTCGGACAGTTGGCCGGCCGGCCAGCCCGTGTTCGCGGTGAACCGGACCCGCACGTACCGGGTCGTGGTGGCGGTGAAGGTGATGGTCACGCTGTTGCCGGACGACGGGTTGAACGTGTACGTCGCCGACCCCACGATGTCGCTGAAGCTGGACCCGTTCGTGCTGCCCTGGATGGACAGGGTCTGGTTGCGGGCGCCCCAACTGGGCGGCAGCTTGAGGACCACGCGGTTGATCGACTGGCTCGAGCCCAGGTCGACCTGCACCCACTGGGGGAAGGCATTGTTCACGCTCTCCCAGTAGGTGGCCTGGTTGCCGTCGACCACGTTGGCGGACGCGTACACGTCGGCGTGGCCGCTCTCAGCGGTTGGCCGTCCGGCGGCGAGGTTGCCGCTGCCCGTCGGGCCGGCGCCGTAAACCTCCAGTTCGGACAGTTGGCCGGCCGGCCAGCCCGTGTTCGCCGTGATGTGCACGCGGACGTACCGGGTCGTGTACGGGGTGAAGGTGATGGTCACCGTGTTGCCGCTGGCTGGGCTGAACGTGTAGGTCGCCGAGCTCACGATCGTCGCGAAGCCGGAGCCGTTGCTGCTGCCCTGCACCGACAGCGTCTGGGTGCGGGCCTCCCAGCCGGTCGGGAGCTTGAGAACGACCTGGTCGATGCTCTGCTCGCTGCCCAGGTCGACCTGGGCCCACTGCGGGAAGGCGTTGTTCACGCTCTCCCAGTAGGTGGCCTGGTTGCCGTCGTTGAGGTTGCCGACGACGTACGGGCCGTTGCTGGAGCTGGCGGTCGCGGTCCGGCCCAGGCTGAGGTTGGGACCGCCGGCGGCGTTGGCGGTGGCCGCCCAGGTGACGGCGGCGGCCAGCGTCACCACGAGGCTGGCGGCCACCAGTCGTACGGTTCGTTTCATTGCCAAGTCCTTCGTGACAGCGCGGGACGTGAGGAAAGGCAGACGCCGGCGTCACGGGCTCCCCGCGGCGGTGACACCGACCAGATGTGGCTCTACAGAGACTTGCACGAACTTTCGCAAGTCTTTGCACACATTCATCTCGGTCTTGCGGTCGATGTGACGAAGGTTACCGACGTGCTACCGGGACGTCAACGGCTGTCGCGCAGGTTGCTTGGCCGCGGGTCACGCCGGCGGATCGACGCGCAGCCACACGGCCGTGTCCGACGGGAGACGGCCGTCGACCAACGGGTTGCTGGCGAGCAGGATGGTCTCGTGCGCGGGCAGGGATATGTCCACTGAGGACATGTTGACGACGCAGGCGAAGCCCGGATCGCGGTAGAAGGCCAGGACGCCGGCGGGAGCATCGAGCCAGGTCATCGTGCCGTCGCCCAGCGCGGGCTCGTCGCGGCGGATGCGCAACGCCTCGCGGTACAACTCCAGCATCGAGTCGGGGTCGCCCTTCTCCGCTTCGACCGTCAACGCGCGCCACGACAACGGCTGCGGCAGCCACGGCGGCGCGGCGGCGCCCGGCGGGCTGAAGCCGAACGGCGGGGCGTCGCCCGACCACGGCAGGGGCACCCGGCAGCCGTCGCGTCCCGGGTTGGCCCCGTTGGTGCGGAAGAACAGGGGATCCTGGCGCTTGTCGTCGGGGATGTCCTCGACCTCGCCCAGGCCCAGCTCCTCGCCCTGGTAGATGTACGCCGATCCGGGCAGGGAGAGGCTGAGCAGCACAGCCGCCCGGGCCCGGCGGGTGCCGAGAGCGAAGTCGCTCGGTGCGCCCGTCTGACGCCGGCGGTGCTCGTGGTCGTGGGTGAACGAGGTGTCCGCCCGGCCGTACCGGGTGACGTGGCGGAACACGTCGTGGTTGGACAGGACCCAGGTCGCGGGCGCGTCCACAGGCGCGTGCGCGGCCAGCGTCGCGTCGATGGTCGAGTGGAGGGCGGCCGCGTCCCACGGCGCCGCCAGGAAATCGAAGTTGAACGCGGTGTGCAGTTCGTCCGGGCGCAGGTAGTTGACGAACCGCTCGGTGTCGGGCAGCCAGATCTCACCGATCAGCGCCCGCGGCGGGTCGTACGAGTCGGCGATGCGCCGCCAGGCCCGGTAGATCTCGTGGTTCTCGTCGCGGTCCGTGTACGGATGGGGCGGCCGGGCCTGGCCCGGCTCGGCCAGCGTCTCCGGGGTGAGCGAGTCGTCCGGGTCAAGGTCACGCAAGGACGGGTCCTTCATGCACAGCGCGGCCGAGTCGATCCGGACGCCGTCCACCCCACGGTCGAACCAGAACCGCAGGATGTCCTCGAACTCCTCGCGCACCTTGGGGTTGGCCCAGTTGAAGTCCGGTTGCTCGGGGGCGAACAGATGTAGGTACCACTGTCCATCCGAAACGCGCGTCCAGGCCGGCCCGCCGAAGATCGAGGTCCAGTTGTTCGGGGGCAACTCGCCGTGCTCGCCCCGGCCGTCCCGGAACCAGAACAGCTCGCGGGCCGCCGAACCCGGACCGGCCGCCAGCGCCTCCTGGAACCAGCGATGGGCATGCGAGCAGTGATTGGGAACGATATCGACGATGACGCGCAGGTTGAGGCTGTGCGCCTCGTCGATGAGCTCGACGGCCTCGGCCAGCGTGCCGAAGATGGGGTCGATGTCGCGGTGGTCGGCGACGTCGTAACCGGCGTCGGCCATCGGCGAGGGGTACCACGGGCTGAACCAGATCGCGTCGACGCCGAGGTCCCGCAGGTAGGGCAGGCGGGCGCGGATGCCGGCGATGTCGCCGATGCCGTCCCCGTTCCCGTCGGCGAAGCTGCGTGGGTAGACCTGGTAGATCACGGCGCTACGCCACCACCGGGTGTCGTCGACCACCGGTCACCTGCTTTCTGTCATGGGCCACATGGCATGCACGCATGGCCGTACGGTCTGTCCATCTGTCCAAAGAGGCCACTTGTCCAAAGAGGACTGTCAGAGTCCGTGCCGCAACGGCACACACACCCGGACATCCCCGCGGAGGCGGACGCACCGACGCGCCGGTGGGCTCGACGTCGGTGATTACCCCGAGCAGCCGGCCCGGGCCACCCGCGGCGGTGGCGGCGACCGACCTACCTCGAGGCGACAGCGGCGTGGCCTCTCCGGGCCATCACCGTAACCAGCGCGACGACAGTTCGCAAGATGTTGCGTAGAGTCTGGAAGAATCAGACGGAACGCTGACGCGGTCGACGGACGGTCACGGACGGGGCGGGTCCGGTCGAGCCGCGGACCACGAGCTCGGGCTCGAAGAGCAGCTCGTCGGCGGGCACGGTGTCGCCGGCGGCCTGCCGGACCAGCATCCGGACCACCGCCTGCCCCATCGCCTCGATGGGCTGGCGGACGGTGGTCAGTGGCGGGTCGGTGCACGCCATGAACGGCGAGTCGTCGTACCCCACCACCGACACGTCATCGGGCACCCGCAGCCGGGCTCGGCGGGCGGCCCGGATCGCGCCGAGCGCGAGCACGTCGGAGGCGCAGATGATGCCGGTGACGCCGCGCGCGATCAACCGGGCGGCGGCCGCGTGCCCGCCCTCCATGGAGAAGATCGTCCGCTCGACCAGCTCATCCAGCGGCACGTCGGCCCGGTCGTGGCTGGCCTCGACGGCCGCCGTGAACGCGGCGAGCTTGCGCGCCGAGGGCACGTGGTCGCTCGGGCCGAGCACCAGACCGATGCGTTCGTGCCCGAGTGAGGTGAGGTGCCCGTACGCCTGCTCCACCGCGTGCCCGTCGTCGCAGGCCACGGTGGGGAAGCCGATGCCCTCGACCGCGGCGTTGACCAGGACCACCGGCAGCCGGCGCTGGGCCAGGCGCCGGTAGTGCTCGTGGTCGGCGTCGGCCTGGGCGTAGTCACCGCCGGCGAAGATGACGCCCGAGACATGCTGGTCGAGCAGCATGTCCACGTAGTCGACCTCCGAGACGCCTTCGGCGGTGCGCGTGCACAGCACCGGGGTGAAGCCCCGCTTGGCCAGCGCCCCGGCCACGACCTCGGCAAACGCCGGGAAGATCGGGTTGCCGAACTCCGGCAGCACCAGCCCGACCAGCCTGGCCCGCTCGCCGCGCAGCTTGGTGGGTCGCTCGTAGCCCAGCACGTCCAGGGCGGTCAGCACCGCCGCCCGGGTCGACTCCGAGATGCCCGGCCGGCCGTTGAGCACCCGGCTCACCGTGGCCTCGCTTACGCCCACGTACTTCGCTACCTCGGCCAGTCTGCGCGTCATGTTCGCAAGTCTAGGGCCACACCCTGCAATCTCTTGCACAACCCTCCGGCGCCCTTTGGGCCGACGTTCGGCCAACTGGCCACCTCGTTCGTCCCCCGTTTCGGCCTCAATCCGCTCTCATCCCGGCCCCACGCCGGCGGCGACCCTCGGCCTTGCGGCCGGCGAGGTACGGTCCCTCGTGCCCGATCGGGCCGGACGGCATCGCGTTTTGGTAAAGGGTCTGTTTGGTTCTTGCGGAGAAGCTGTCGAATAGCTACGGTCGCTGCATCGCGGGGTTCACCAACCGGCTTCGCCCGACTGACAGGACAAGGAGCCCGCGCGTGAGCACGAGTCGATCGCGCCAGGCGCAGCGCCTTCCAGCACGGCGCCCACCAGCACAACCCACCCGTGCCGTTGCCCACTGGCGCACGTGCCCCACGAGCGCCGTGCCCAGCGGCGCAACGCCTACCCGGGCAAGGCCGGTCGGCGCTCTGCCGACCAACGCACCAGGAGTTACTTGCAGATTCCGCTCCGGCGAGCTGCGCGGAATTCCCGCAGGTTCCGCTCCGGCAAGCTGCGCGGAGTCCACCGTGCCCTGCTTCACCCAACCACCGTCCGGACGGCCCGTGCCGTCGCTGAACCCATGCAGGATCGAATCCTGCGCCTGACAAGGAGCAAGGATGAAACGCTTGACCGCTCGGCCCGCCCGCTCGCCGAGGTCCGCCCCGATTGCCCTGGCGTTGCCCCTGGTGGGTGCGCTCGCGCTGGGCACGCTCGCGGCGTGCTCGTCCGAGGAGCCGGCCGACCCGAACGCCCCGGTTGAGCTCCACGTCGTCGGTCTGCTCCCCGGTGCCGAGCCGGCGGCGCAGCAGGCGCTCGCGGACGAAGTGAAGGCCTTCCAAGCCGAGTACCCGAACATCACGGTCGTCACGCACGAGTACGAGTGGAAGGCGACGACATTCGCGGCCGACCTCGCCGGCGGCACGCTGCCCACCGTCTTCGAGATCCCGTTCACCGACGCGAAGACGCTGATTGCGAACCAGCAGATCGCCGACATGCAGTCGTACCTCACCCAGCTGGCGTACGCCGGGGACTTCAACCCGAACCTGCTGGAGTACGGCAAGGGACAGGACGGCCACGTCTACGCCATCCCCGCGAAGAGCATCTACGCGGTGGGCCTGCACTACAACCGTGACCTGTTCACCCAGGCCGGCCTCGACCCCGACAAGCCGCCGACCACGTGGGACGAGGTCCGCGAGTACGCCAAGAAGATCGCCGATGCCACCGGCATGGCCGGCTTCGCCCAGATGGCGGTGGACAACACCGGTGGCTGGCAGCTCGTCGTCGACACGTACGCGCGCGGTGGCCGCGTCACGTCCGAGGACGGCAAGACCGCGACGCTGACCAACGACGCCACGAAGGCGGCGCTGCAGTTCCTCAAGGACCTGCGCTGGACCGACAACTCGATGGGCGCCAACTTCAACTACAACTGGGTGAGCATCAACCAGGCGTTCGCGGCCGGCCAGATCGGCATGTACACCTCGGGGCAGGACGTGTACACGAGCCTGGTGCAGGCCAACAACATCGACCCGGACACGTACGGCCTGACCATGATCCCGCTGGAGGGCGCCAACGCCGGTGTGCTCGGTGGCGGCACGATGGCTGCCGTCTCGGCCCGGGCCACCGAGGCCGAGAAGGCCGCTGCCATCAAGTGGATCGACTACCACTACCTGCGCAAGTACACCAACAAGGAAGCCGCGGAGGCGAACGCGAAGATTCAGGTGGCCAGCAACCAGCCCGTGGGGACGCCGGAGCTGCCCATCTTCAGCCAGCAGCAGTACGAGCAGTACCAGCAGTGGATCGCGCCGTACGTCAACGTGCCGCTGGACCAGATGACCACGTTCACGGACAACGTCTTCCAGGCCAAGCTCATCAACGAGCCACCCCTGGCGACGCAGGACATCTACGCGGCGCTCGACACGGTTGTGCAGGCCGTCCTGACCGACAAGGATGCCGACATCGACGCGCTGTTGGCGGAGGCCAACGAGCGGGCGCAGCGGGCGATCGACTCGGCCAGCTGACGCCGGCGGCCTCACCCAGCCTGTCCACCCGATGTGGGGCCGCCGTCGCCGCCGGCGGCCCCCCCCCCCCCCCCGCCCCCGCCAACACCCCCCAGAT
>JADGGF010000138.1 GCA_019690055.1 Micromonosporaceae bacterium | reverse complement strand
ACGCTGCTCTGGACGCCTGCGACCTGGTGGTCACGGGCGAGGGGTCGTTCGACGAGCAGTCGCTGGGCGGCAAGGTCGTGGGGTCGGTGGCGGCGGCCGCTCGGGCCCGGGGCGTGCCGTGCCTCGTGCTGGCCGGCCGCGTCAGCGCGGACCCGGACGCCGCACGGGAGGCCGGGGTGACGCGGGCGTACGGGCTGGTCGACCACCTGGGTGGGGACGTGGCCCGGGCCATGGCCGAACCCGCCGCCGGTCTGGCGTCGCTCGCCGCCACGGTTGCCCATCAGGAAGTCCGATGTCAGGAAGGACGCCCTCCTAGGCACCAGGCGTCAAGAGGGCGTCCTTCCTGACACCGGGACCCCGGCGGGCCGAGCGAGGCGGGCGGGTAACACGCCGCACCTTTTCTTGACTGTCTCCAGATTTGGTGGTGAAGTTGATCCCGCACGAAGCGGTCATAAGCCCCGGAGGATTCGCATGTCTGAGAACAACGATGTCGTCGCAGACGCGAGCACGGCCAGTGGCGGTTGCCCGGTTGGGCACGGACGCGCCCTCCATCCCACGCAGGGCGGCGGCAACCAGCAGTGGTGGCCGAACCGGCTGAACCTCAAGATCCTCCACAAGAACCCGCCCGCATCCGACCCCATGGGCGCGGACTTCGACTACGCCGCCGAGTTCGCCACGCTCGACCTGGCGGCGGTCAAGCGGGACATCGCCGAGATCCTGACGACCTCGCAGGACTGGTGGCCGGCCGACTTCGGCCACTACGGGCCCCTGATCATCCGGATGGCCTGGCACGCCGCCGGCACCTACCGGATCCACGACGGCCGGGGCGGCGCCAACACCGGGCAGCAGCGCTTCGCGCCCACCAACAGCTGGCCGGACAACGCCAACCTGGACAAGGCCCGCCGCCTGCTGTGGCCGGTCAAGAAGAAGTACGGCCGGAAGATCTCGTGGGCCGACCTGATGATCCTCGCCGGCAACGTCGCGCTGGAGTCGATGGGCTTCAAGACCTTCGGCTTCGGCGGCGGCCGCGTCGACGTCTGGGAGCCCGACGACGACGTCTACTGGGGCCCGGAGACCACCTGGCTCGCCGACGAGCGCTACAGCGGGGACCGCGAGCTGGAGGAGCCCCTGGCCGCCGTGCAGATGGGCCTGATCTACGTCAACCCGGAGGGCCCGAACGGCAACCCCGACCCGCTCGCGGCCGCCCGGGACATCCGGGAGACCTTCCGCCGGATGGGCATGAACGACGAGGAGACGGTCGCGCTCATCGCCGGCGGGCACACCTTCGGCAAGACACACGGCGCCGGCCCGGCGAGCCACGTCGGTCCCGAGCCCGAGGCCGCCCCGATCGAGGAGCAGGGCCTGGGCTGGCGGAGCACGTACGGCACCGGCAAGGGCGCGGACGCCATCACCAGCGGTCTCGAGGTCACCTGGACCTACCACCCGACCCGGTGGGACAACGAGTTCTTCCACATCCTGTTCGCGTACGAGTGGGAGCTGACCAAGAGCCCCGCCGGGGCGTGGCAGTGGCGGCCCAAGAACGGCGCCGGCAGCGACATGGTGCCCGAGGCGCACGACCCGACGAAGCGTCGCGAGCCACGGATGCTCACCACCGACCTGGCGCTGCGGTTCGACCCGGTCTACGAGCAGATCTCCCGGCGCTTCCTGGAGAACCCGGACGAGTTCGCCGACGCCTTCGCCCGCGCCTGGTTCAAGCTGACCCACCGCGACATGGGCCCGGTCACCCGCTACCTCGGCCCTGAGGTGCCCAGCGAGACGCTGATCTGGCAGGACCCGATCCCGCCGGTGGACCACGAGCTCGTGGACGCCGCGGACATCGCCGCCCTCAAGGAGAAGATCCTCGGGTCGGGGCTGTCGGTCTCCCAGCTGGTGACGACCGCCTGGGCGTCCGCCTCGACGTTCCGGGGCAGCGACTATCGCGGTGGCGCCAACGGTGCTCGGATCCGTCTCGAGCCGCAGGTCGGCTGGGAGGTCAACGAGCCCGAGAAGCTTGCCGTGGTGCTGCGCACCCTGGAGGGCATCCAGCAGGAGTTCAACGCCGCGCAGACCGGTGGCAAGCGCGTCTCGCTGGCCGACCTGATCGTGCTGGGCGGGTGCGCAGCCGTGGAGAAGGCGGCCCGCGACGCCGGCGTGCCGGTCGAGGTGCCGTTCACCCCGGGCCGCATGGACGCGCTGCAGGAGCAGACCGACGTGGAGTCCTTCGCCGTGCTGGAGCCGAAGGCCGACGGGTTCCGCAACTACCTCGGGAAGGGCAACCGCCTGCCGGCCGAGTACCTGCTGGTCGACAAGGCCAACCTGCTCACCCTGAGCGCGCCTGAGATGACCGTCCTGGTCGGTGGTCTGCGGGTGCTCGGCGCGAACTACCAGCAGTCGCCGCTCGGCGTCTTCACCGACAAGCCCGGGGTGCTGACGAACGACTTCTTCGTCAACCTCCTCGACATGGGCACGGCGTGGACGCCGACGTCGGAGGACGCGCAGACCTTCGAGGGCCGGGACCGGGCCACCGGCGAGCTCAAGTGGACCGCCAGCCGGGTCGACCTGATCTTCGGGTCGAACTCCGAACTGCGGGCGCTCGCCGAGGTCTATGCGTGTGACGACGCGAAGGCGAAGTTCGTGCACGACTTCGTCGCGGCGTGGAACAAGGTCATGACCCTCGACCGGTTCGACCTGGCCTGATGCTTGATGTCAGGAAGGACGCCCTCCTAGGCAAAAACCGTCAAGAGGGCGTCCTTCCTGACAAGAGTGGTGACGCGCGTAGCATGGGGGAATGCGGCCAGGCGCCCTAGTGTTGGGGCCGGCGAGTGTCAGACCTACCGGTAAGGGAGCAGCACCGTGACGAGCCCGCAGACCGAGTCGACGCAGGCGACCGGCGTCATCCTCACCGACGCCGCCGCAGCCAAGGCCAAGGCGCTGTTGGAGCAGGAGGGCCGCGACGACCTCCGCCTCCGGGTGGCGGTGCAGCCGGGCGGCTGCTCCGGCCTGCGTTACCAGCTCTTCTTCGACGAGCGCAGCCTCGACGGCGACCACGTGGCCGAGTTCGGCGGGGTCGAGGTGGTCGTCGACCGGATGAGCCTGCCGTACCTCACCGGGGCCACGATCGACTTCGTTGACCGCATCGACGCCCAGGGCTTCACGATCGACAACCCCAACGCCACCGGCTCCTGCGCGTGTGGCGACTCGTTCCACTGATCGACTCGGTTCACCGTTCGATCGTTCTGTTCTGATCGGCCCACCGCCCTGACAGGTGCGGCCCGCGCGACGGGGGGGCCCCGGTTAGGCTGACGGCAACCACCGCCGGCTCCGGCCGGCCCGGCGGTGCCGGGTGGATCGGAGACGTCGTGGTGGCCCGACCCGACTTCGCGCTGCGGTCAGCCGCGAGGCCTGCTCGGGTCGACCCTGCCACGACGACCGAGCCGAGGTACGCGCCCATGCGCATCGCCGTCACCGGATCCATCGCCACCGATCACTTGATGCACTTCCCGGGCCGGTTCGCCGATCAGTTCATGAAAGAGCACCTGGCCAAGGTGTCGCTGTCCTTCCTGGCCGACGACCTGATCGTTCGGCGCGGCGGCATCGCGGCCAACATCGCGTACGGCATGGGCATGCTCGGCCTGCGCCCGGCCCTCGTCGGGGCGGTCGGCGCGGACTTCGACGTCGACTACCGCAGCTGGCTGGAGCGGCACAACGTGGACTGTGAGTCGGTCCACGTCAGTGAGATCGCCCACACCGCCCGGTTCGTGTGCACCACCGACGACGACCTGAACCAGATCGCCACGTTCTACGCCGGGGCGATGAGCGAGGCGCGCGAGATCGAGCTGCGGCCGGTGGCCCAGCGGCTCGGCGGGCTCGACCTCGTGCTGGTCTGCCCGAACGACCCGACCGCGATGCTGCGCCACACCGAGGAGTGCCGGGAGCGGGGGTACGCCTTCGTGGCCGACCCGTCGCAGCAGCTCGCCCGGATGGAGGGCGAGGACATCGCGAACCTCATCGACGGCGCGGCGTACCTGATCACCAACGAGTACGAGAAAGAGCTGCTCGAGACGAAGACCGGGCTGTCCGACGCCGCGGTCCTCGACCGGGTCGGGCTGCGCATCACCACCCTGGGTGCGCAGGGGGTACGCGTCACCGGGCGGGACATCGATCCCATCGAGGTCCGCGCGGCCAGCGGCGTGCGCCCGGTCGACCCGACCGGCGTGGGGGACGGCTTCCGGGCCGGGTTCTTCGCGGCCCGCGGCTGGGGCCTGCCCCTCGACCGCGCCTGCCAGGTCGGGTCGCTCGTGGCCGCGCTGGTGCTCGAGTCGGCCGGCGCCCAGGAGTACGAGATCCGGACCGAGGTCATGCTCAAGCGACTGGCCGACTCGTACGGCGACGAGGCCGCGGCCGACGTCGCCCCGCACCTCCCGGCGGTGTGACGACCGCCGGGACAGTGGACCGGCGGGTCAGTGGGTGACGATCGTGGGTCAGTGACGGCGGCGCACGTCGTAGGCGGGGCCACCGTCGGCGGTGTCGGGGGAGGCACCGAGGTACTCCTGGTCGCGCAGGCGGCACCAGGCGGGGATGTCGACCGCCGCGGCCGGATCGTCAGCCAGCACGCGCACCACGGCGCCGACCGGGACCTGGGGTAGGCGCCGGGCCAACGTGATGACCGGCAGCGGACAGCGCATCCCGCGGCAGTCGAGCACCTCGACGCCGGAGGTGTTTTCTGGTTCCGCTCCGCGAGCGTCGCCGGAGGTGTTTTCTGGTTCCGCTCCGCAAGCGTCGCCGGAGGTGTTTTCTGGTTCCGCTCCGCAAGCGTCGCCGGAGGTGTTTTCTGGTTCCGCTCCGCAAGCGTCGCCGGAACTGTCCACTGTGCTCACAGGTCCGTCACCCCGGCCTGGGCCCGCAGCGCGGCCACGATCCCGGGCAGCTCGGCCAGAAATCTGTCCACATCGGCCTGTTTGGTCTCCCGGTGCAGCGACACCCGTACGTTCCCGTGCGACAGCACACCCATGGCGACGAGGACGTGACTGGGGTCCAGTGTGGACGACGTGCACGACGAACCGGAGGAGACCGCGAAGCCGCGCCGGTCCAGCGCGTGCAGCAGGGCCTCGCCGTCGACGTACAGGCACGAGAAGGTGACCAGGTTCGGCAGCCGGTGCACCGGATCGCCCACCACCTCGACGTCCGGCACGGTGGCGGCCACGGTGGTCCGGATCCGGTCCACCCGCGGGACCCGGCGGCCGGCCTCCGCCGCGGCCGCGGCCACCGCGGCCCGCAGGGCGGCGGCCGCCGCCACGGCGAGCGGTACCGGGACGGGCGGCACCGGGTCGGGTGCGTCGTAGCGCACCCCGGCGCGCACCGCGAGCACGCCCACGCCGGCCGGCCCGCCCCACTTGCGCGCGCTCGCGGTCAGCACCGACCAGCCGGCCGGCACCGGCACCCGACCGACCGACTGCGCCGCGTCCACGAGCAGCGGCACCCCCGCCTCGGCACACAGCGCCGCCACCTCGTCCAGCGGCTGCAGCGTGCCGACCTCGTGGTTGGCGCTCATCACGGCGGCCGCGGCCACCCCGCCCGCCGTCACGGCGTCCCGGAAGGCGCCCAGGTCGAGCCGCCCGAGCCGGTCGACCGGCACCGACACGGCCCGGCCCCCGGCGGCGACGTGGGCCGCGGCGGTGTGCAGCACCGAGGAGTGCTCGATCGACGAGTGCACCAGCGCGTCGCCGAACCGCCGCCGGCCGCGCAGCAGTCCGAGCAGGCCGCGCCGGTTCGCGTCCGCGCCGCCCGGGGTGAACGTCACCTCCTCCGTGCGGCAGCCAATCGCCTCGGCGATCACGGCGCAGGCGGCCTCCAGGAGCTGACGGGACCGCCGCGACACGCCGTAGAGCTTGTCCGGGTCGGCCCAGCCGTCGTCGAGGGCGGCCTGCAGGGCCTGTCGGGCCGCCGGGTGCAGGGGCGCGGCGCTCGCGGCGTCGAGGTACACCGGCGGCGGCCGATCGTCATCCACCAACGGTGGCCGATCGTCATCCACGAGCGGTGGCCGACCGTCGGGGTCGTCGTCCGCCGGGCGTACGGTCGCGGGCCGTACGGTCTCGTCGTTGGCGGTGACCACCCGACCACCGTAACCGGGCCCGACGCACCGTAACCGGGCCCCGCCCCGGCGGCGTCGTCCCGGCGGTGAGTCGGCCCACCCCATCGTCCGCGCGTTCACGGTGGCGAGTAGTCTGCCGTTGATCGTGGAGAGAGGCCGCTGGCCCGCAGGCATCGCAGCCGGGTCAGTGACCGGCAATGCGGTCGGCCGGAACAACCAGGTCAGCCGGAACAACGAGGGAGGCAGCCACAGGTGGTCGCTAGGGGTTCACGCTCGGCTCGCCGAACCATCACAAGCCTGGCGGGCGGACTGCTCACCCTCGGGCTGCTCGCCGGATGCTCTGTCGACGACGCCTTCAGCTTCGGGTGGCCGCGCGGCGTCACCCCCGAGGCGCACAAGATGTTCGACCTGTGGATCGGGTCGACGATCGCGGCGCTCGCGGTGGGCTTCTTCGTCTGGGGCCTGATCTTCTGGTGCATCATCCGGTATCGGAAGCGCGGGGAGGAGCTCCCGCCGCAGACGCGGTACAACATCCCGATCGAGATCGTCTACACCGTCATGCCGTTCCTGGTCGTGTCGGTGCTCTTCTACTACACCGCGGTGGTGCAGACCGACGTCATCCGGGTGGGCAACGCCGAGATGACGGTGTCGGTCCAGGCGTCGAAGTGGAACTGGACGTTCGCCTACCCCGAGCACGAGGGGCCGGACGGCAAGCCCATCGCCACCACCGGCGACAGCGACTACATCCCGGTGCTGGTCGTGCCGACCAACACGCGCATCCAGTTCGACGTGCAGTCGGCCGACGTGATCCACTCGTTCTGGGTTCCCGACCTGCTGTTCAAGCGGGACGTCTTCCCGGGCAACCTTGACAACCGGTTCGAGACGACGATCCTCACCGAGGGCGCGTACGTGGGGCGGTGCGCCGAGCTCTGCGGGACGTACCACTACGGGATGAACTTCGAGGTACGGGCGGTCAGCCCCGAGAAGTTCCAGCGGTGGGTGGAGGCCAAGGAGGCCGGCGCGAGCACGCCGGACGCCCTGCGGGCCATCGGCGAGCCGCCGCTGGCGACCAAGACCTTCCCGTTCGAGACCGACCGCAAAGCCTCCTAGAGCCGCCTGCCTGAGGACCTGCCATGCGTACCGAGTACAAGATCTTCCTGCTGGTCACCGGGTTCCTGTACCTCGCCACGGTCGTCTACGGCTGGTGGACCTGGTACGAGTCGCCGACGAACACCGTCGAGTGGGCCGGCACGCTCGCGCTCGCGTTGGCGGGCACGCTGACGTTGATGTGCGGCGGCTACTTCTGGTTCGTCGCCCGGCGGATCGACCCCCGTCCCGAGGACCGCGATGACGCCGACATCTCGGAGGGCGCGGGTGAGATTGGATTCTTCAGCCCCGGCAGCTACTGGCCGTTCGGGCTGGCCCTGTCGGCGCTGGTCGCCGGGGTCGGGCTGGTCTACCTCCAGTGGTGGCTGCTCGTGGCCGGCCTCGTGGCGGTGATCCTCGCCGCGGCGGGCCTGCTCTTCGAGTACTACACCGGCGCCCGCAAGGCCCACTGACAAACCCGAAACGGCCGGGTCCGCCGCTGGCGGCCCGGCCGTTGCCGTCTGAAGCGCTCCGTCGTCGTGCTCGTGTCCCGGGGCGCCGATCGGGCCGCCCCAGGGCGCCGATCAGCCGTTGCGCAGCGACTGGGCGGTGCTGACCCAGGTGTCGAGGGTGCGCCGGGCCGCGCCGGAGTCGATGGCCTCGGCGGCCCGCTCCACCCCGGCCCGCAGCGCCCCGACCAGGTCCGCCACCCCGGCGCCGTCGTAGGCGACCAGCCCGGCCGCCGCGTTGGCGAGCACGGCGTCGCGCACCGGCCCCGGCTCGCCGTCGAGCACCCGGCGGGCCACGTCGGCGTTCACCGAGGCGTCGCCCCCGCGCAGGTCCTCGGGCTTGCCGCGGGGCAGGCCGAGGTCGAGGGCGTCGATGGTCAGCGCCCGTACCGTGCCGTCGGCGACCGCCCAGACCCGGGTCGGGGCGGTGATGGTGAACTCGTCGAGGCCGTCCTCGCCGTGCATGACCAGCGCCGAGTCGCCCCGGCGGGCGAAGACCTCGGCCATGATCCCGGCCATCCGGGGGTCCGCGCAGCCGACCGCGCCCGCCCGGGGTCGGGCCGGGTTGGTGAGCGGGCCAAGGAAGTTGAAGAAGGTGGGCACGCCCATCTCCTTGCGGGCCACCGCAGCGTGGCGAAGTCCACTGTGGAACATCGGGGCGAAGCAGAACCCGATGCCGGCCCGGGCGACGCACGTCGCGACCTGCTGCGGGGTCAGGTCGAGCGGGATGCCCAGGTGCTCGAGCAGGTCGGCCGTGCCGCACAGCGACGAGGCGGCCCGGTTGCCGTGCTTGACGACCCGTACCCCGGCCGCCGCCACCACGATCGCGGCCATCGTGGAAATGTTCACGGTGTGAGCTCGGTCACCGCCGGTGCCGACCACGTCGACCGCGTCGCGGGCCAGCTCGGGGCCCAGCGCCGCCCCCAGATCGACGGGTACCGCCGCGTCGAGCATGGCCTTGACGAGCCCGGCGATCTCGCCCGGGGTCTCACCCTTGGCCCGCATCGCCACCGCGAACGAGGCGATCTGGACCGGGGTCGCGGCGCCCGAGACGATCTCGGACATCGCCCAGGCAGCGTCCTCGGTGGAGAGTTCCTCGTCACGCAGCAGTGCGACGAGCAGCGATGGCCAGGTCTGCCGGCCCGAGCGGGCCGATGAGCTGCCCTGCGTCACGGGTGCGCCTTTCGTCGGTGGGCGGTGCTGAGGTGCCCCGGAGGTGACCTCCTGAGCAGCGGCGCGGCCGTGACCAGGGCGGCGCGAGCCGCCGCCGCCCACGGCTGGCTCGGAGAGCCTCGAGGGCGATGCGCGTCGTCGCGCGGGCCCGGAGGCAGCCTCGGGCGTACAGATGCCGGCCCGGAGGTGGCCTCGTAGGCGCAGTGGGCAGGTTACCGCACCGACGGGACGCCGGCTGCCCGGCTGCGCAGCAGCGCGGCGACCGTCTGGCCCGTGGTCATGGGGTCCAGCGGGTGGGTCAGCGTGGCGTCCACGCGCGCGTAGGCGGCCAGCCACCGGTCGGCGGCCCGGGCGATCACCACGCACGTCGGCGGGCAGTCGACGACCTCGTCCTTGAGCTGCCGGGCGATGCCGAGCCCACCCGACGGAGTCGCCTCGCCGTCGAGCACCAACAGGTCGAAGTCCGTCGAGTCGACGAGCCGGATCACGTCCTCGTGCGTGCCCGCCTCGACGAACCGCACGTGCAGGTCGGGGGCGGGCCGGGTGCCGATGGCGAGACGCATCGTGTGGCGCACCTGCGGGTCGTGGCTGTACAGCAGAACCACCGCGGTGTGCTCCGCCCGCCGCCCGGGGCTGCCCGCTGATGCGATCGACGGCGTACTCACCCGGGCCGGTGCGAGGTCAGACATCATCAATCACCGCTTCTCCTGCTCCTGCGCGACCGCTGCCGATGCTACCCAGGCGTCCCGCGCGCCGATGAGGGCGGCCGGTGCCTGTGACGCTGCGGTGAATCACGGGCGGTTGGGCGGGGGT
>JADGGF010000777.1 GCA_019690055.1 Micromonosporaceae bacterium | reverse complement strand
CGAGTGGACGCCCCGCCGCCCGAGTGGACACCTCGCCGCCCGGGCCGGCGCTGTCCGGCCGTCGACGGGTGTGTCCGGACTGTTACGTAAGTGTCTTGTCTGTTACTAAAAAGGTCTGGTCTGTTACGAAAGGGACCGCGTGTCGGTTGCGGGTGGGAAAGGTCACGTGAGTCGGGCTCGAATGTCGACGAACAGGGTGCTGACGGGTCGGGCCGACGGCGGCTAGGGTGAGCGATATCCCACCCGTCAGCGAGGCCGGGCCTCACCTGCGGCCGGTCCTCGGGCGCCCCGGGACAGGTGCAGGGGGACCAGGCGCGGCGGCCACAGTGACCGGCCGCACCGGCGCCGAGGGGAGACAGCTGCGGCTGCGAGACGGAGGTTGGCGTTGGAGATTCTGCTCTTGACCGCGGCGACCGGTTCCGCTGGTGTCCTGCCCGCGCTCGATCTGCTACCCCACACCGTGCGGACCGCTCCCCGCGACGTCCGCGCCCTCGTCAGCGGCTCCAGCCCGGACGTGGTGATCGTCGATGCGCGCGCCGAGCTCGCCGAGGCGCGCGCGACGTGTCGCATGCTGCACGCCACGGGCCTGGGCGTCCCGATGATCGCGGTGGTGACCGAATCCGGGCTGGTCGCCCTGAACGCCGACTGGGGTGTCGACGACGTCATCCTCAGCACCGCCGGGCCCGCCGAAACGGAGGCCCGGCTGCGCCTGGCCATTGGTCGGTTGACCAGCTCCGCCGCCACCGGAGGCGGCATCATCCGCGCCGGCGACCTGACGATCGATCCCGACACGTACGCGGCCAAGCTCAAGGGCCGCCCGCTCGACCTCACCTACAAGGAGTTCGAGCTGCTCAAGTTCCTCGCCCAGCATCCCGGCCGGGTGTTCACCCGCGACCAGTTGCTGCGGGAGGTCTGGGGCTACGACTACTTCGGCGGTACCCGCACCGTGGACGTGCACGTGCGGCGGCTGCGGGCCAAGCTCGGGTCCGAGTACGAATCGATGATTGGCACTGTCCGCCAGGTCGGGTACAAGTTCGTCACCCCACCGAGCCGTACGCTGCCCGAAGGCGAGGCGGTCACCCCGCTGCGCGAGCACACCAGTGTCTCCTCATGACGGTGGCCGCCACCGCCTGAGTTGACCAGCGACCCACACTGTTTGGCAGACCCCACCATCCAGGCTGAGCCCACCAC
>JADGGF010000137.1 GCA_019690055.1 Micromonosporaceae bacterium | reverse complement strand
TCAGCAGCTCCACACTCACCCGGAGGTCTTCGCTTCTAGTGGATCTTCACAGTCGTGTCCCTGTCACCAACCTCCGTGGGCAGTACATCTAGGGCTTGGGGTGGTTAGTTGATCTTCAATCACCACTCTAAGCCCTAGATCAACGGGCTCGAAGCCCTAGATCAACGGCAGGGTGGGTGGATGGTCGTACGGGGCGGCTAGCCTGTCGGCATGGGCGATCTGTTGATCGGCGTCGATGGAAAGGTGCGCTGCGCGTGGGCCGGGTCGGCCCCCGAGTACGTGGCGTATCACGACGAGGAGTGGGGCCAGCCGGTCCGGGACGACGACGGGCTCTTCGAGCGGATCATGCTGGAGGCGTTCCAGTCCGGGCTGTCGTGGATCACGATCCTGCGCAAACGGGAGGGGTTTCGGGCCGCGTTCGCCGGGTTCTCGATCGAGGCGGTGGCGCGCTTCGGCGAGCCGGACATCGCCCGCCTGCTCGCCGACGAGCGCATCGTCCGGAACCGGGCCAAGATCGAGGCGGCCATCGTCAACGCCCGGGCCGCGGCCGCCCTGCCCGACGGCCTGGCCGCGCTGGTCTGGTCCTTCGCACCGCCACCCCGACCCCGGCGGCTGCCTCCCGGCGCCGAGGTGCCGGCGGCCACACCGGAGTCGATTGCGCTGGCCAAGGAGCTGAAGCGGCGGGGCTTCCGCTTCGTCGGCCCCACCACGGCGTACGCGACGATGCAGGCGGTCGGCCTGGTCGACGACCACATCGACGGCTGTCACGTCCCGGTGCCCCGGCCGGCGCTGGACGCGGTGGCCGCAGCCACCGGGCCGCCGGGGGCTGCGTCGCGCCGTCGCCGGTCGTGATCTGATGAGGCCATGCGTCACTGGGTCGGCATAGTCAGCGAGGAGCAGTTCACCACCGAGCGCCTCTACGCTCGCGAGTCCGTGGTCGTCGACGCCGGTACCGGCACCGCGGGGGCCGCCCCGGCGCCGACCGGTCCCGACGGTCGGCCGGAGCTGGGCGACCCGGAGCTGGGTGCCCCTGAGCTGGGTGACGGAGTGGCGTTGGTCGCGGCCGGCGAGCGGCCCGTGCTGTTCGGCCACGGGATCGTCCGCGAACGCGACGACTCCGGCCGGGTCGTGGTCGAGTACCGGGCGCGCGTGTTCGACGATCCACCGCCCGTGCCGGCGGACGCGATGCCGTCGCCCGTCACGCCCGGCCTGCATGCCGTGCCGTCGGCGCAGTTCACCCGGCTGTCCACCCTGGTCGCGGCCGCGGCCGAGGCCAACGCCGGGCGTTCGGTCTGGTTCGTCAGCGTCGCGGTGCCGATCGAGGCCGCGACGCCGGCTGAGGCGGTCCGCGAGTTCTGGACGTACGTCGACAAGCTCGGCCCGCGCGAGCTCCCCGCCTATGTCTGGCCGCTGGGGGACGAGCTCGCCATGCAGGCGTTCGTGCTCGGAGCGGTGACGAACCTCGATCCTGAGGAGGACGACTGAGCGCGGGGTGAGCCGATCTTCTGGCGGCCCAGGCAGGACTCGACGAACCGCTCCGCCGCCGGGCGCAGCCGGGCCTCGTGCCGGTCGAAGAACTCCGCCGCGGTGGTGCCCGGCCAGGGCGCCGGCAGCAGGGCGGGCGGCAGGTGGGGATCGCGGAACAGGAACGAGCGCCACTCGTGCAGGAGGCGGAACCGGGCGGCGTACGCCACCTGGTCGGAGCTGTGCCGGGTAACCGCGGCCATGGACTCCTCCTGGCGCGCCACGAAGTCTTCGTAGGACGCCGCCAGCGCGGACAGGTCCCAGGCGCGGCGAACCAGCGCGGCGGCGCCGGAGGTACCGGCGGCGTGGGTGGCGGTGAACCGCTCGAACGCGATCCCCGCCTCCTTGAGCAGGGTGTCCACCTCGTCACTGGCCCGCACCGACACCCAGGTCGACGGGTCGATGCGACCGTAGCCGAGCCAGGACAGCGTGGCGGCGATGCGGTTGCGGTCCGTACGCCGCTCCGGCGGTGTCATCACCACCAGGTCGAATCGCCCGTCCCAGCTCGCCAGGCCGACCCGGTAGATCCGCGCGGCCGCTTCGTCCAGCCGATGCATCGCCCGCGCGGACAGTTGGTAGCCGGGGCCGCCGTCCACCTGAACCGGCAGCAGCCAGCCCTGCCGGACCATGCGGGAGATGGCCGTCCGGACGGCGGGCGCGGCGATGCCGAGGGGATCGAGCAGGCGAACCAGCGCGGCCACGGGCGCGCGACAGCCACGGGACCGCAGGTGGTCACCGTAGAGATCGAACAGCGCCGAACGGGCTTGCATGGCCGCCCATTGTGACAGTGCGCACACGCGACTGACAACATCTGTCACACCCGGTCCGGCGCGGGCCGGCGAACTCGGGCGCGCGACGGCCGTCTCACCTTGCCGCGCGGTCTCGGACAGCAGGCGACTGAGCCAACCCCCGTTTGGGTAGGCGCGGCCCATCAGGGAAAATAGGAGACCCGGCCACCCACCGTGAGCCGGGAGGTAGATCGTGTGACACGGCCCGCACGTCCCGAGTGAGGGGAGAGGACATGGCGGCGATGAAGCCGCGGACCGGTGACGGCCCGCTGGAGGTCACCAAGGAAGGCCGCGGCATCGTCATGAGGGTGCCGCTCGAGGGTGGCGGCCGGCTGGTCGTGGAGATGACGCCGGACGAGGCGACCGCGCTCGGCGAGGCACTGAAGTCCGCCGTCGGCTGAGCGCCCGGGATGCCGGATGACGTCCCGGCGCCCCGACGGTCGTCGTCCATATTCCGCGTAGCGTGCGGAGCGGAATCTGCGAGCAACGCCGCGCAGCTTGCCGGAGCGGAATCCGTTCCGCCTGTCGGCGTCTCGACCCGACCGAGGTCGCCAGCCTGCCCGAGGTGATCCGGCCTCGGTGATCGCCGCTACGACAAGCCCGCCCACGGTTTCGGGCTTCCGGGCGGCGATCTAGTGTCTTCGGGCATGCGGCTGTCGCTCTCGGTCGTTGACGCTTCTTCGCTGCCGGTCGGACGGGGCCGCGCCGCTGCGGCCGTGGTCGCCCTACCGGTCGCGCCGCCGGCGGATGCCGCGACCCCGTCGGAGGGCACCGATGCGCCATCCGACGCGGCCGCCCTGCAGCCCACCGCCTGGAGCCTGCCCGAACCGCTGGTCACTGAGATCACGCATCTGCTGCGTGGCGTGCGGGGCGCTGGCGGCGCCGGGACGGTGCGGCACCTTCCCCGGCCCACCCGCGATCCCGGGCACGTGCTGCTCTACGGCGTCGGTGACGGCGGCCGGCGAGCCTGGCGGGACGCGGGCGCGGCGCTGGTGCGCGCGGCCGACGACCGGCACACCTCGCTCGTGGTAGCGCTCCCGGGCAGCTCCGCGCTGGCCGGCGCTGCGGACGTACCCGATTCCGTCGCGGCCGTCGCCGGCGAGCTGGCCCTCGGCGCCTGGCTCGCGGCCTACCGGTTCCAGCTACCCGGTCGTGCGGCCCGCCGACCCGACGGCGACGCCGAGCCCCCCGGCCTGCGACGCATCACGCTCGTCACCGCCGCCGGCGACGTGGCGGCGGTCCGTCAGGCCGTGGCCGACGCACGGGTGCTGGCCGACGCCGTGGCCCTGGCCCGGGACCTCACCAACACCCCGAGCGTGCAGAAGTCACCGAAGTGGTTCGCCGACCGGGTGACGCAGGCCGCCGCCCGTCGGCCCGGAGTCACCGCGACCGTCCTGGACGAGAACGACCTCGCCGCGGGCGGGTTCGGCGGCGTGCTCGCGGTCGGGCGGGGGTCACGCCGGCCGCCCCGCTTCGTCGAACTGAGCTGGCGGCCGCGGGGGGCCCGTGCGCACGTGGTTCTCGCAGGCAAGGGCATCTGCTTCGACACCGGGGGCATCTCGCTCAAGCCGCTGGACGGGATGCGGCTCATGCGCAAGGACATGGGCGCCGCCGCCGCCGTGTGCGCCACCGTGCTCGCCGCCGCTGACCTGGCTCTGCCGGTGCGGGTGACCGCCCTGGCGCCCCTCGCCGAGAACCTGGTCTCCGGGTCGTCGATGCGCCCCGGCGACATCGTCCGGCACTACGGCGGGACCACCACCGAGGTGCTCGACACCGACGCGGAAGGACGGCTGGTGCTCGGCGACGCGCTCGCGTACGCGGCCAAGCGCCTGCGGCCGGACTGGCTCATCGATCTGGCCACGCTCACCGGGGCCTCGCACGTCGCCCTCGGCAAACAGACCGCCGCCCTGTTCAGCGACTGTGGCGTGCTGGCCGAGGCGCTGCGGGCCGCCGGGGCCGAGGCCGGCGAGCCGGTGTGGCCGCTGCCCCTGCCGGACGACTACGTCGGCTTGCTGCACAGCGACGTCGCGGACCGGGCGAACATCGGTCGGCCATCCCAGGCCGGCGCCGTCGTGGCCGCCTTGTACCTGCGGGAGCTCGCGGGCGACCACCGGGACTGCTGGGCACACATCGACATGTCTGCGCCAGCGTGGAGCGACCGCGACAACGGGCCGCTGGTCAAGGGCGCGACCGGGTGGGGCGTACGTCTGCTGGTCGCCTTCCTGCGCGCGGTGGCCAGCGGGGCGGTGCCGGCCCCAGGTCAGGGCTGATTGCTCAGGACTGACCGCGGGTGGCGGCCAGCAGCTCGGGCCCCAGGTCGGCCGATGTCCACTGTGGAGCGTCGAGGCGGTCGCGGTCCTCATCGGACGGTTCATGCAGGACGACCAGGCCGCCTGGCCGGAGTAACCGGGCCGCGGCGTCAGTCCACTGCGGACGTTGCTCGGCGACGTCGACGAACACCAGGTCGTAGGCGGCGTCGGTGAGCCGGCCCAGGAGAACCTCGGCGCGGCCGGTGAGCAGGCGGTATCGCCCGGACGGGTGCCCGGCGGCCGCGTACGCCTGGCGGGCCATCGCGTGGAGGTCGGCGTCGGCGTCGATGCTCGTCAGCACGCCCTCCGGTCCGAGGCCGTCGAGCAGCCACAGCCCGCTCACGCCCAGGCCGGTGCCGATCTCCACGACGGCGCGAGCCCGCGTCGCGGCGGCGAGCAGGCGGAGCACCGCGCCTGTGGCGGGCGAGACGCAGGGGACAGCGAACTCCGCCGACCAGCGCATGGTGTGCGTGATGACCGGACGAAGGTAGTTGGTTCCCACCCTCGGCGCCCCTTCCCAGTGGGCGCCGAGGTCCATCGGGTCGCCGTCGATGGTCGCCTCCCGGTCCGCCACGCGAAGCCGTCCAGCACCAGGGCGCCCACGCTCCGTGGACGCCCGGATGACCTTCGTTCGGGGAGCCTATGCGGCGATGGCGGCCCCGGACAGGGACCATGCGTGCGATTCTGAGTCCGATGCGCCGCACTTGTCCCGGTTGTCGGCCGAGGGAGGGGTGCCGGGACGTCGGGCGTGACGGAGGTGAACGGGCGTGGCGGTCACTGCCAACGGTGCGCGGGGCTCCCGCCATGATGGCGAGAGCTCGCCGTGGTGGTCTGATGCTCTGAACGACCCGTGGCGAGACCCCGACTCGCCGGCGGTGATCGTGGCGCCCCCACCGGAGCCCGCGGTGCCCCCGCCGGCCGAGCCACGGCCGCCGGAGCCAGTCGTCTTCGGCGCTCGCTCTGTGGTCGTGGTGGCAGTGCTCGCCGGCCTGCTCGCCGGGCTGCTCGGTGGCGGTGTGGGATACGTGGTGGCGGCGGCGCGGCAGGAGCCGGTCGTGCTCGGCGCCGAGGGCGGCCCTCCGCCCATGCTGCGGATACCGGGCTCGTTGCCGGATCTCGTGCGCCGCGCGGGACCCAGCGTGGTGACGGTCAGCGCGAAGACCGCTCGAGGCGAGAGCATTGGCTCAGGTTTCGTCATTGGTAAAGATGGCTACATTTTGACGAATGAACACGTTGTGCAGGGTGCTGCGGACGATCGCATCTCGGTGACGTTCTCCGACGGCACGCCGGTGTCGGCGACAGTGGTCGGTCGGGACGCCGAGTCCGACATCGCGGTCCTCCGCGTGTCGAAGTCGCCGCTCGCTCCGGTCCTTATCGGCGACTCCGACGCCGTGTCGGCCGGCGACGGCGTCTTCGCGATCGGTACCCCGCTCGGGCTGCCCGGCACGGTCACGATGGGCATCGTCAGCGCCATCGACCGCACCATCGAGGCCCGCGACGCCGCGGGCGTGCCCCGCTACTACGCCGCGATTCAGACCGATGCGGCGGTCAACCGGGGCAGCTCCGGAGGTCCCCTGTTCGACTTCTCCGGCCGGGTGATCGGCGTCAACGCGGTGATCAAGTCTCTCGCGGCCAACGGCAACGAGGCCGGCAACATCGGTATCGCGTTCGCGATCCCCATCAACCAGGCCATGCGGGTCGCCACCGACCTGATCGACACAGGTCGAGCCCGTCGGACGGTCGTGGGCGCCGAGGTCGACCCGTACGACGGTCCGGGCGGGGGTGTGCGCATCACGTCGGTGGACGCGGCCGGACCCGCCGCCGCTGCCGGCCTCCGGACGGGCGACATCGTGATCCGGATCGACAAGCACGTGGTGGAGCAGCCGCACGATCTGATCGCGATCGTGCGCCGCCACGATCCGGGCACGACGGTCACGATCGCCTACCGCCGTGGTGGGGCTGTCCAGAACGCCACCGTGGTGCTCGCCGCCGACGCCCAGTGACGGTGTGGCTGCCCGAGGATGGTCGCGCCGGTCCACGTCATGGCTGGGCGGTCCACGTGATGGCTGGGACCGCTCGGTGGTGGCCGGGGCTGTCCGGTGATGGTCGGGTTGGGGCGCTGGTCTGACCTGGCGGGCATGTCCAATTGGCGCTCCGGGCGCGTAGGCTAGTGCCGCGTGCTGAGCGAGGTCGGTGTGTCCAGCCGTCTCCTCCGGCGAGGCGCGAGGGCGGCAGGGCGCAGTGAGGAGGCGGCACGGTGGGCAACCTGAACGCCTGGGAAATCATCGTGCTGGTGCTGCTCGCCCTGTTCCTTCTTGGGCCTGAGCGGTTACCCAAGCTGGTCAGCGATGTCGTGCGCCTGTTGCGCCGGCTCCGCGCGATGGCGCGGGAGGCGACCGACGGGCTGAGTCGGGAGCTGGGTACCCAGGTCACGCTCGAGGACCTGAACCCGAAGACGTTCATCCGCAAGCACGTGTTCACCGACGAGGAGCAGGCCGCGCTGCGCCGTCCGCTGGACGACCTCTCCCGGAATCTGCGCGGGATCGAGTCGGACATTCGCCGCGCCGGCTCCGATGTCCGCGGGGCCATCGAGCCGGGCGCGCCGCGTCGCGGGAGCGATCAGGTGTCCGACCAGCCACGCGCCCCCCAGACGGACCCCGACGCCACCTGACGTACCAGCCGCCCATCTGACGCCACCCGACTCCCGATAACCGGGATGTCGACCAGGTCACCGCACTCGGCCGCGCCCAGTGGGTCAGGAACGGCGGGTGGGGGACAGGCCCAGCGACTTGCCGGCCAGGGACTCCCGCCGGACGGCGAGGCCGGCCGCGATCGAGGTCAGCGCCACGGCGGCGGGAGAGTCAGGGTCGGCGAGCACGATCGGGAGGCCCTTGTCGCCGGACTCCCGCAGCCGGGTGTCCAGCGGTACCTGCCCGAGCAGGGGCACCGGAGCGCCCACCAGGCGCGACAGCGACTCCGCCACGGCCGCACCCCCACCCGAACCGAAGATCTCCATGCGGGATCCGTCGGGCAGATCGAGCCAGGACATGTTCTCAACCACCCCGACCAGGCGCTGGTGGGTCTGCGACACGACCGAGCCCGCCCGCTCGGCGACCTCGGCCGCCGCCGTCTGGGGCGTGGTGACCACGATGATCTCTGAGGTCGGCAGGAGCTGGGCCAACGAGATGGCCACGTCGCCGGTCCCCGGGGGTAGGTCGAGCAGCAGCACGTCCAGGTCGCCCCAGAACACGTCGGCCAGGAACTGCTCCAGCGCTCGGTGCAGCATCGGACCCCGCCAGACCACGGCGGCGTTGCCCGCGGTGAACATCCCGATCGAGATCACCTTCACGCCGTGGGCCTGAGGCGGCATGATCATGTCCTCGACCTGCGTGGGGCGGCCGGTCACGCCCAGCATCCGGGGCACCGAGTGGCCGTAGATGTCGGCGTCAATGACGCCGACCGACAGGCCGCGGGCCGCGAGCGCCGCGGCGAGGTTGACCGTGACCGAGGACTTGCCGACGCCGCCCTTGCCGCTGGCGATCGCGTAGACCCGGGTACGCGACGACGGCTGCGCGAAGGGGATCACCGCGCCTGTTCCCGACTCGCCCCGCAGGCGGCGCTGCAGGTCCTGACGCTGCTGGGCCGTCATCACCCCGAAGTTGACGACGACCCGCGCAACGCCGTCGACCGCGCCGACGGCCGCCGTGATGTCCCGCTCGAGGGTGGTGCGCATGGGGCAGCCGGCGACGGTGAGCAGTACGCCGATCGTGGCGGTGCCGTCGTCGAGGGTCACGGACTCGACCATGCCCAGCTCGGTGATGGGACGACGGATCTCGGGATCGCGCACCCCGGCCAGCGCGGCTCGGATGGCGTCCTCGCGCGCGCCGGGGGCGGCGCTTTCGGCGTTGGTGGTGGGCGCCGGCATGTCACCAACCCTATGCCGGCGTGGCCGCACCGCCACGTCCCAGGGGTCGTTGCGCACATCACCGCGGCACGTGGCCGTACACCCACCGCGGGTCGGCCCGTCGGCTGGACCGAGGTGCCGAACTCTGCCAGGATCGAGGGAGTGCCGCGCGCCCTGCCCCTTGAGGCGCGCGGCGCAGTCGCATTCAGGTGTCTGCTCCGGGGTGCCGGCGGCCCGGTCGCCCCTGACCGGCGCGGCGCGGTGGTTTGCCCCCGGACTTGGCCGGCCGGGGCGGGCTCGGTGGCGCGCTCGCCGACTCGACGGTCTCGGCGATCTGTTCCCCCAGCCGGTTGAGCTCTCCCCGCAGGAAGTCGCGGGTCGCCACGTCGCCGAGCGCGATGCGCAGGGCGGCGATCTCCCGGGTGAGGTACTCGGTGTCCGCCTTCTGCATCGCGGCCCGCCGGCGGTCCTCCTCCAGGGCCAGGCGGTCCCGGTCGGCCTGGCGGTTCTGGGCGAGCAGGATGAGCGGGGCCGCGTACGAGGCCTGGATGGACAGCATCAGGGTCAGGAACGTGAACGTGTACGGGTCGAAGCGCCAGTCCGGCGGAGCGAGCGTGTTCCAGCCGATCCACAGGACGATCACCACGCTCATGTAGACCAGGAACCGGGCCGTCCCCATGAACCGGGCGATCCCCTCCGACCACCGGCCGAACGCCTCCGGGTCGTACCGCGGCAGGCGCAGCCGCGTCTCGCGGGGCTGGTCCAGCCGAACCGGTCCCCGCCGCCGTACGGTTTCGCGCAGCCGCGCTCGCTCGTGAGCCCGGTTCGTCGACGACAACGGCCGGTCCTCAGACATGGACCCGCCGCTCACGCGTCATGCGCCGCCGCGGCTGGGCGTCCCGATCGCGCCAGTCCCGCGGCAGCAGGTGGTCGAGCAGGTCGTCGACGGTCACGGCCCCGACCAGGCGGTCGGCGGAGTCGACCACGGCGATCGCCACCAGGTTGTACGTGGCGAGCCGCTTGGTGATCTCCACGACGGTCGCCTCGGGGCGGAGCGGGTCGATGTCGGTGTCGATGAACTTGCCGATCAGCGAGGAGGGCGGCTCGCGCAGCAGGCGCTGGAAGTGGACCACCCCCAGGAAACGGCCGGTCGGGGTAGCGG
>JADGGF010000136.1 GCA_019690055.1 Micromonosporaceae bacterium | reverse complement strand
GGGCCCCCCTACCCCCTCGCCTTAACGGGGGCGGGGGCGCACCGCGGCGACCCCGAGCCCCGTGACGTTCGTGTCGTGTCAGCTCGCCGACGTGACCGCCAGGGCCGACTTCTTGCGCGTCGTCAGCACCTGGTCCACCAGGCCGTACTCCTTGGCCTCCTGGGCGGTCAGGATCTTGTCGCGGTCAATGTCCTTGCGGACCTTCTCGATCGGCTGGCCCGTGTGCCGCGCGATCATCTCCTCCAGCAGCGTCCGCAGCCGCAGGATCTCGCGTGCCTGGATCTCGATGTCCGAGCCCTGGCCGTATCCACCCTCGGTCGCCGGCTGGTGGATGATGACCCGCGAGTTCGGCAGGGCCATCCGCTTGCCCGGCGTTCCCGCGGCGAGCAGGACCGCGGCGGCCGACGCCGCCTGGCCGAGGCACACCGTGGAGATGTCCGGCCGGACGTAGAGCATCGTGTCGTAGATCGCCGTCATGGCCGTGAACGACCCGCCCGGCGAGTTGATGTACATGATGATGTCGCGGTCCGGATCGGTCGACTCCAGGGCCAGCAACTGCGCCATCACGTCGTTGGCCGACGCGTCATCGACCTGGACGCCGAGGAAGATGATCCGCTCCTCGAACATCTTGTTGTACGGGTTTGACTCCTTGATCCCGTACGACGTCCGCTCGATGAACGACGGGATGATGTAACGGTTGTGGAAGTCGCGCAAACCCGGCGGCAGGCTCAGGTCAGTCATCAAAACCACTCGATCCTCTCATCAGGAGCGGGTACCCGCGCCGGCTTCCACCTGCGCCGCGCCCGTGATCACCTTGTCGATGAAGCCGTACTCCAGCGCCTCCTGGGCGGTGAACCACCGGTCGCGATCGGAGTCGGCCTCGATCTGCTCGGGCGTCTGTCCGGTGTGGAAGGCCACCCGCTCCTGGAACATGCGCTTGGTGTAGAGCATCTGCTCGGCCTGGATGGCGATGTCGGCCGCCGTACCACCGATGCCGCCGGAGGGCTGATGCATCATGATCCGCGCGTGCGGCAGGGCGTACCGCTTGCCCTTGGTTCCCGCGCAGAGCAGCAGCTGCCCCATCGAGGCAGCGATGCCCATCGCCACCGTGACGACGTCGTTCTGGACGAACTGCATCGTGTCGTAGATGGCCATGCCCGCGTAGACCGAACCGCCGGGCGAGTTGATCCACAGGTTGATGTCGCGGTTGGGATCCTCGGCAGCCAGCAGCAACAGCTGGGCGCAGATTCGGTTGGCGACCTGGTCGGTCACCTCGCTGCCCAGCACGATGATGCGCTCCTTGAGGAGCCGGTTGTAGACCGACTCGTCCATCATCCCGGCGAACGGATCCGCGCCGCGGGCCTGCGGGCACGGTCCCGGGTGGTTACAGCGCGGGATGGGGTCGGCTCGATGCAGCTCCGTCATGGCAGCCCCTTCGGGTCAAGCAGTATGCGATGTCGTCCTATCGCGACCCTAGCCGGTCGCACCGGGCCGACGACCACGGTCGCCGCCCATTTCGCTGTCGGCGCAGACGGGCCACGGGCGGCCGTCACCCTGGCGGTTCGGCCACCGGTCGTACGGCGCCGGTCGTACGGTGCCCCCGGTCGGGGCCAGCCGTACGCTTTCGCCGACCCGCGGGTCCGGACCCCGCCCGGCCGTCGGCCCTGGTCGCGGCCGAACCGTCAGTCGCGGCCGAACCGTCAGTCGTGGCCGAACCGTCAGTCGTGGCCGAACCGTCAGTCGTGGTTGTGGCCGAAATGGTCCTCGCTGGGATCGACGCCGCCACGCAGCTCGTTGAGCGTGAACACGGTCCCGTCGCCGTCCTTGATGGTGATGCGTTCCAGCACCGACAGCAGCGCCTTGTTCCGCCGCACCTCGACGGCGATGGAGGCGGTCAGGCCGGCCTTGACGAGCTGGTCGTAGTACTGCTGCGGCTGCATGCCCGCGTGCTGGGCCCGGTGCACGACCTCCGCCGTGAACTCCTCGTCGCTCACGCTGAACTCCTCAGCGTCGGCGACGGCGTCGAGGAACAGCTGGTTGCGGATCGCGCGGCTGGCGGCCTCGGTCAGGTCGGCGGTGAGGTCCTCCTCCGTCTTGTTGTCGGAGGCGAGGAACTCGTCCAGGCTCAGCCCGGCCCGCTCGAGCCGGTCGACGAGCGCCTGCCGGCGCGCCTGGACCTCGTCGCTCAGGACCCCCTCGGGCACAGGGATGTCGGCCGCTTCGACCAGCGCCTGCAACGCCCGGTCGCGCGCCTGCACAAGCTGCTGGCGGCGGAGCACCCGGCCCAGCCGGGTGGCGATGTCGGCCCGCAGTTCCTCCAGCGTGTCGAACTCGCTCGCCAACTGGGCGAAGTCGTCGTCGAGCGGCGGCAGCTCGCGCTCCCGGACCGTCCGCACGGTCACCGACACCTCGGCCTCGCGACCGGCGAACTCGCCGGCGACCAGGGTGCTGGTGAACGTGGCCGACTCACCGGCGCTCATGCCCTCGACCGTCTCGTCGAGGCCGGGCAGCAGCTGGTTGCTGCCCACCTCGTGCGAGAGGTTGGTCGCCGTCCCGCCCGGCACCTCCTGGCCGTCGACGGACGCGGCCAGGTCGAGCTGCACGAAGTCGCCGCGCTGCGCCGGCCGGTCGACCCCCTTGAGCGTGCCGAACCGGGCCCGCAGCGCCTCGAGCTGCTCGTCGATCGCCTCGTCGGTCACCGTCATCGTGTCGACGGTCACCTCGAAGCCGTCCAGCTCCGGCAGCGTGATCTCGGGGCGGACGTCGACCTCGGCGGTGAACTTGAGCGGCTGCCCGTCGCCGAACTCGGTGATCTCCACCGACGGGCGGCCGATCGTACGGAGGTCGTTCTGCCGGACCGCGGCGAGCAGCTGGCCGGGAATGGCGCCCTGGACCGCCTCGCTCAGGATCCGCTCACGTCCGATCCGCTGGTCGAGGACGACTGGGGGCACCTTGCCCTTGCGGAAGCCCGGGATCGTCACCTGGGCGCCGATCTCCTTGTACGCCTGCTTCAGGCTGGGCTCCAACTCGGCGAACGGCACCTCGATCGCGAGCCGCACCCGAGTCGGGCTCAGGGTCTCGACGGTGCTCTCCACAGGCGTACTCCCCACTGGTGCTGCACGTAACGGAACAGGGTTGGACTGGCTGTCTGGTTCTTGGAATCTGGTCGGGGTGGCGGGATTTGAACCCACGGCCCCTCGCTCCCAAAGCGAGTGCGCTACCAAGCTGCGCCACACCCCGTGGCGGCAGCCAGTCTACGTGCTGGGGCCACCGCCTGCGTCGGCGCGGTGCCGGCGACACGATGACCGGTGGGGGACTCGACGACCGGGGGGACGCGATGACCCGGGAAGCCGCGCGACGTCGATGGCGGTGGACCGCTACTCTGTATCCCGACCGACGGTGCTCCGGCACCCGGCATCCCGGCCGGCATGCCCGCCGGCCACGGGGCGGTAGCTCAATGGCAGAGCTTCAGTCTTCCAAACTGACGGTGCGGGTTCGATTCCCGTCCGCCCCTCCGATTACTCTCGTGGTCGCTGGCGCTCGCACGGGCCTCGGGCCCTTGGCGCGTGGCCTTCCCTCGTCGCTCTGGTCGCTGCGCTCCCGCCGCTCCTCAGTCCAGAGCCACGCGGCCCGAGGCCGCAGTGGCACTCCGTGCCCGCGACGCCCGACTCTGCCCGACCGATCAGCCCGGCCCGATCAGGTGGCGTCGGGGTCGCTGGCGCCGGAGCGCCACTGGTCGGTCGACAGGGGAACCGTCGGCTGGTAAGCCACCGACAGGGCGGGCATCACCTGAGTCGGCTCGAACATGCCGGCCGCGTCATCGTCCTCGGCTTGTGGGTCGCCCTCGGCTTGTGGGTTGGCTGGGCCCGGGCCGGCCACAATCGGGAACGTGTCGGTGGGCAGCTTCTCGACGACGTACGGCTCCTTGGCCATGAGCGCGTCGAGATCCTCCTGCGGCTCGGGCACCGGCGTGACGGGCTCGTTTGACACCGGGATGCCGCTGACCACCTCGTCCAGCGTCGCCTCCACCGCGGCGAGCCGCTCCTCGAACTGGCGCGAGGCCTCCTGAACCTCATCGATCGCCGCCACCCCCGGGGTCTGCTGGGCGGCGGTACCGATCTGGATCAACCGCTGCACCTGCTGACGGGAGCGCAGGCCGGTCATCGCGGCCACCTCGGTCAGACGGTGACCCCGGCTGACGAGCTCGGCGAGCGCCCGCCCCCGCTCCCGCTTGATCGCCGCGACCAGCGCGTCGTAGAGCACCTGCTCGCGGGTCAGCACCGTGTACCGGGCCACCGGGTCACGCTCGGCGAGATGGAAGCCGCAGAGGTTGTGCAGGAGCGCCTCTACCTCGTCCGGCTCGGCCTCGATGCCCGCCGTCGTCTTGTCCGTCATGCCAACCGCCTTCTCCTGGCTGAGTCTGTGAGCTGATCCGGATCGCCGCCGAAACCGGACCTGGCAGCTAGTCGTGGGCACCGAGATGGGGGCGCCCCGGCGCACAGCCGACGGCGTGAGATGCCAGTGTGCCCGATCAAGGCCTCGGCTGGTCGGAACGACACGAACGACTTTGGCGCAGTTGCGTTTGTGCTCGCTCCGCGAGCACGGGCCTCGGGCCCTTCGTTGGGTGGCGCGCAAATGCAGTCGCCCATTTGGGAACGGACCGGTAGGACGGATGCCGTGAGCGACCACACCATCGAAACGGCCCGCGAGAGCGACTGGGACGACATCTTCCGCCTCGTCCGCATGGCCTTCCTGTACGAGCACAGCGACGACATGAGCGCCACCGAGCGGAAGGTCTGCGAGATCGACCGCACCCTGGTCGCTCGCCGCGACGGGGAGCTCGCCGGCACGTCAACCATCCAGACCCGACAGTTGGCGGTCCCGGGCGGGCTCGTTCCGGCGGCGCACATCACGAGCGTCGCGGTCGCGCCGACCGCGCGCCGGCGGGGCATCCTCACCGGCCTCATGCGCCGGATGTTCGACGACGCACTCGCGGCCGGCGAGCCGGTCGCGGTGCTCTGGGCCAGCGAGGGTCGCATCTACCAGCGCTTCGGCTACGGCCTGGCCACCGCGTCGCTGGGCTTCACCATCGACCGCACGGAGGTGAGCCTGACCGTGCCGGCCCCGGGTGGCCGGCTGCGCGAGGCGGAGCCGGCGGCGCTGCGGGACGAGCTGGTCGCGCTGTACGACCGGGTGTACCGCCAGCGGCCGGGCTGGTCGGAGCGGCCGCCGCGCCTCTGGGACTACCGCCTCGCCGACCTCAAGGAGTGGCGCCAGGGCGGCGCCGAGATGCGGGCGGTGGCGCACTACGACGAATCCGGCACGATCGACGGGTACGCCCTGTGGCGGCCGATGCGCCGCTGGAGCGACTCGGGCCCGGCGAGTGAGGTCCGGGTGATCGAGCACGTGGCGGCCAACCCGCAGGCGTACATCGCGCTCTGGACGTACCTGACGTCGGTCGACCTGACGAAGACCGTTCACGCGTGGTTCGCCGCGCCCGACGAGCCGCTGCTGCACGCGGTCAGCGACCCCGAGCGGCTCAACACCCGGCTGGGCGACGGGCTGTGGGTCCGGGTGCTCGACGTGCCGGCCGCCTTCGCGGCCCGTCGGTACACCACCGACATCGACCTCGTCCTCGAGGTGACCGACGCCGCGGTGCCGGCCAACACGGGCCGCTGGCGGCTGACCGGCTCACCGACCGGCGCGACCTGCTCGGCCACCGGCGACGAGCCCGACCTGAGCTGTGACGTCCGGGCGCTGGGCGCGGTCTACCTCGGGGGCACCGCACTCACGACGCTCGCCGGCACCGGTCAGGTCATCGAGCACACGCCGGGTGCCCTCGCGCGGGCGGACGCGGCGCTGCGGTGGTATCCCGGGCCATCGTCTCAGGAGGTGTTCTGAGCCACGGCGAAGCCGGCCGCGTCCGGCTGCCCCAACGGCGGAGCCGCGTACGGAATGCCCAACGGTGGAGCCGCGTACCGTGGCACTGTGGCGGAACGACGCAGGCGGCGGGTCGTGGTCAATCGTGAGGAGCAGGCCCCGACCCCGGTTCAGCTCGATCCACCGGCCGAGGCGACGCCGCCGGCGCGCCCGGGCCGGGCCCGCTCGAAGGCCGACCCGACGGCCGTGCCCGAAGGGCCGTGGGCGGGGGCGGACCTCGACCCCGCCGTCGCCGAGCGCGGTCTGCGCGGCCTCGTGGGTGGCGGCTCCTCCCAGGTGAGCCCGCAGGCGGCGATGCGCGCCCGCGACGCCGCCCGACCCCGACCCGAGGACCTGGCCCGCGCCGAGGCGCAGCTCCAGATCGTCCGTCGTTACTGGACCCCCCGAGATTGAGTTTGATCACGGCCTCAGGTCTTGATTGCGGACTCGGGCCGCGTGGCCTGGACTGAGGAACCGAGGTCGGTCAACGACCGAGGTGACGAGGAAGGCCACGCATTAGGGGGCCCGAGGCCACGTGCGAGCGTCAGCGAGCACAAACGTTAAGCCGTACGGCGGGCGGGGGCCGCCTTCTTCGGGGCGGCCTTCTTGGGCGCGGCCTTGGCCGTCGCCTTCGCCGGCTTCTCCTCGGCCGTCTTGCGCGGGGCCGTCTTCTTCGGCGCCTTCTTCTCCTCGTCGGCGGTCTTTGTGGCCTTCTTAGCCGACTTGGCCGCGGTGATCGGCGTGGGCGGGACCGGCTCGTGCTCGGGCGGAGCGCCACCGGCCGCCCGGGCCGCGCGGGCGCGCTCGACCGACGCCCGCAACGCGGCCATGAGATCGATGGCCGCGGACGGCGCTTCCTCGACCTCCGCCGGCGCGACGACCTCCTGGCCGCTGACCTTGGCGTCGATCACCCGCTGCAGAGCGGCCCGGTACTCGTCGGTGTACTCCTCGGGGTTGAAGTCGCCGGACATGGACTCGATGAGCGAGGTGGCCATCTCCAGCTCCTGCCGGCGCACCGTGATGCCCTCGTCCAGGAAACCGAAGTTCGCCTCACGGACCTCATCCGGCCACAGCATCGTGTTGAGCACGAGCACCCCGTCGCGGACCCGCAGGGTGGCGAGCTGCTCCTTCTGCCGCAGCGCGACCTTCACGATCGCGACCCGGTTCGACTCGACCAAGGCGTCGCGCAGCAGGACGTACGGTTTGGCGGCGACGTCCTCCGGCTCCAGGTAGTACGCCCGGTTGTACAGGATCGGGTCGACCTGCTCCGCCGGCACAAACTGGTGGACGTCGATCGCCCGCGTGCTCGCCAGGGGGAGATCCGAGAAGTCCTCGTCGGTGAGGATCACCATCTCGCCGCCGCCGAGGTCGTAGCCCTTGGCGATGTCGTCGTAGGCGACCTCCTCGCCGCAGACCGAGCAGACCCGCTTGTACCGAATGCGCCCGCCGTCCGTGCGGTGCACCTGATGGAACCGGATGTCCTTCTCTTCGGTGGCCGAGTAGAGCTTCACCCCGATCGAGACGAGGCCGAAGGAGACCGCGCCCTTCCAGATGGCCCGCATTGCCCGCTCCCTCCGCGCCCGGGTGCCGCCCACGCCGTACCCGTGATCCTCTAGTCTCGCACCTCGTCGCGGCGTCGCGCGCCCCGTCGTTGGCGGTCGGCCAACGCCCGCGGGCGCCGCGCCAGGGTCGTAGGGTTGATCAGTGCCGCCCGTGCTCGCTCCCATGCTCGCCACCGGGGGCGACCTTCCGGTCGACCCGGACTGGGCTTATGAGCTGAAGTGGGACGGTGTCCGGGCCATCGCGGTCGTGACCGGCCGGCGGGTGCGCCTCTACGCCCGCTCGGGCGCCGAGATCACCACGGCCTACCCCGAGCTTGCCGGGCTCGGCGCGGCCCTGAACGACCAGGGCATCACCGACGCCGTACTCGACGGCGAGGTGGTCCAGCTGGACCGGGAGGGCCGGCCCGACTTCATCGCTCTCGCCGAACGGATGCACGTCCGCGACCCGGCCCGGGCCCGCGCACTCGCCGCCACCATCCCGGTGCACTACATGATCTTCGACATCGTCGCGGCCAACGGCACCGACATCACCCGGGCCTCCTATGTGGAGCGTCGGGAGCTGCTCGAGTCGATCCTGCCCGCATCCGACGCCGGCACGCCGTGGATGGTGCCGCCCCGGTTCACCGACGGTGAGGCGACCCTGGCCGCGGCGAAGGAGCTCGCGCTGGAGGGCGTGGTCGCCAAGCGGCTGACGTCGCCCTACCGACCGGGCGTCCGATCCCCGGACTGGATCAAGGTCAAGAACGAGCAGACCGGTGACTACCTCGTGGGCGGCTGGCACACCGGCCGGAGGCGGCTGTCCGGCCTGCTCGTCGGGATGCCCGGACCCGCCGGGCTCATCTACCGCGGCCGCGTCGGCTCAGGCATCTCCGTGGCCACCGAACAGGACCTGCTCGCCCGGCTCGCCCCGCTCCGGGTCGACACGTCGCCCTTCGCCCCGAACCAGGTCCCCCGCGAGGACACGGTGGCCACGACCTGGGTGCGACCGGAGCTCGTGGTGGAGGTCCGCTACGGGTCGATCACGCGCGACGGGCGGCTGCGGTTCCCCCGGTTCGTCCGCGTGCGGCCGGACAAGTCGATCGAGGAGACCGGCGATGCCTGAGCAACGGGTCCGGGTCGCCATCGGCGGCCGGGAGCTCGAACTGTCCAACCTGGACAAGGTTCTCTACCCGGAGGTCGGCTTCACCAAGGGCGAGATCATCGACTACTACGTCCGCGTGGCCGACGTGCTGCTCCCTCACCTGGCCGACCGGCCGCTGACCCGCGTGCGCTACCCCAACGGGGTGGACGGGGGAAGCTTCTTCGAGAAGAACAAGCCGGCTGGTACGCCGCCGTGGGTCCGCACGCAACGCCTACCCGTGCCCGGCTCGGCCAGCGGGCGGGAAACCCTGGACTTCGTCGTGGTCGACAGCGTGGCGGCCCTGGTGTGGCTGGCGAACCTGGCCGCGATCGAGCTCCACACTCCACAGTGGAGGCTTGTGGACGGCCGACCCGGCAACCCCGACCTGTTGGTGGTGGACCTCGACCCCGGCCCGGGCACGGGCCTGCCGGAGTGCTGCCTCGTCGCGGTCGCCGCGCGGCAGCGGCTGGAGCACGACGGCCTGACTCCGCTGGCCAAGACCTCCGGACGCAAGGGGATGCAGCTGCTCGCCCGGCTGGACGGCACGCGCACCTCGGACGAGGTCACCGCCTACGCCAAGCAGGTGGCCGAGGACCTCGCCACCGCCCTGCCCGACCTGGTCACCGCCCGGATGGCCAAGCACCTGCGCCCCGGCAAGATCTTCGTCGACTGGAGCCAGAACTCGGCCGCCAAGACCACTATCGCGCCCTACTCCCTGCGGGCCGCCCCGACCCCCACGGTCTCCGCGCCGGTCGACTGGTCCGAGGTAGAGCGGGGAACCGTCCGGCCGCTGGAGGCCGGGGAGGTCCTCGACCGCCTCAACCGGCACGGCGACCCCCTGGCCGTCCTGCTCTCCTGAGCCGTCCGGCGACTGGCGATCACCTGCCCCACGCGGTGGCCGTGGTCGCCTCAGACCCCGGCGGGAGCGACCTCAGCCGAGGCGACCTCAGAAGGGGCGACCTCAGAAGGGGCGACCTCAGGCAGAGCGTCCTCGGCCGCGGCGTCCTCGGCCGGGGCGGGCTTCGATCGGGCCGCCCGGGCGGCCCCCGCCGCGGCCGCGGCGCGCGGCGTCGGCCGGGCCGCGCCGCCGGCGGAGCGCCGGCAGGCGGG
>JADGGF010000135.1 GCA_019690055.1 Micromonosporaceae bacterium | reverse complement strand
CTAGGGCCGACGACCGGAAGGGAGTGGCATGGGACGGCGGTGGCGGCTCGCGGCCGCCCTCGGCGTGGTTGTGCTGGCCGCGGGCGGGGTGGTGATCGCCTATGTGGACCGGATCGGTCCGCAGTTTCCCACCGTGTACGGCACGCCGTTCTCGATAGAGATCGGCGACGATGGTTGCCCGGTGATCCCGGAGCGCGTGCCGTTCGTCGACGCGCCCGGACAGTTCGTGGCGCCGGACCCCAGCGAGGCCATCCTCTGCACCCGCGTGGACCTCGACGGGGACGGCACGTTCGAGCCGCCGGACAGCAACGCTGGCGGGTCCCCGATCCCGCCGCGGCAACGGACACTGCACGGGGCGGCGGCCGCCGAGTTCGCCGCGTTGCTCAACCAGCTGCCCGATCGCAACGGCGCGTGGCGGGACTGGCAGCGACGGCACAGCGGCCTCTGGCCCGACGCGCCGTGGGAGAACGGGCCGTGGGACGTGGACGGGGAGTGCCTGGACCCGCTCATGCTCCCCGTCCGGAATTTCTCGTACGTGCTGCGCTACCCGGACCGCCCGGACGTGGCGATCATCGCCACGTGCCACGGGTGGACCGACGGCACGCGGACCCGCATCCCGATCACCTACACACCACCACACCTGACCGACGAGTTCATCGCGCTCTACGAGTCCCAGCCCTGACCGCTCGGGCTGAAGGGGTCTGACCGTGGTCGATGGGTTCTGACCGGCGCTACCCTTCGAGCCCGTGAGGTGGCGATGGGTCCCGCTGGCGTTGGGCGCGATCACCCGGATCGCCGCCCTGCCGAGCGTCGCCGTGCGGACCCGGGCCGAACAGGTCCGCCGGCCGATCGGGGTCGCGGACGTGCTGCCGGCACCGGTCGCGGCGGTGGCCGACGAGACAGCCTGGTTCCCGGTTCCCGCCGGCGTGACCATCGTCACCACCGCCGACCCGGTGGCCGAGCGCGTAGGCACCTACCTGACCGAGCTGGTGGGCGGGTGCGCGCCGCGGCCGGGTAACGCCCGGCCGGCGGGAGGCATCGCGCTGCTGCTCGATCCGGCGTACGAGGATGAGGCGTACGCGCTGGAGGTGGACGCCGCCGGGGTAACCATCCGGGCCGGTGGCGGGGCTGGCCTGTTCTGGGGGGTGCAGACGCTGCGCCAGCTCATGCCGGTGAGCGGGCCGACCGTCGTGCCCGGGGTGCGCATCACGGACCGGCCGCGCTTCGCCTACCGGGGCGTGATGCTCGACGTGGCCCGGCACTTCGTCGACGTCGCCACCGTGAAGCGCCTCATCGACCTCGTCGCCCTGTACAAACTTAACCATTTGCATCTGCATTTGACCGACGACCAGGGCTGGCGGATCGTCAGCGGCACCTGGCCTCGGCTGGTCAGTGTCGGGGCCGCGACCCAGGTGGGCGGTGGCCCGGGCGGCTGTTACACGGCCGACGACTACCGGCAGATCGTGGCCTACGCACAGGAGCGGTTCGTGACGGTGGTTCCGGAGATTGACCTGCCGGGCCACACGAACGCGGCCCTGGTCGCCTACCCGGAGCTGGCCTACCCCGGCGTGCGCCCTAAGCCCTACACCGGCACCCGGGTCGGGTTCAGCGCGCTGTGCCCGCACCGAACGAGGACCGAGGCCTTCCTCACCGACGTGCTCGGTGAGGTCGCGGCCATGACCCCGGGACCGTACCTGCACATCGGCGGCGACGAAGCGTTCCGGATGCCGGCCCACGACTACGCCGCGATCGTGACGCGGGCGCAGCAGGTCGTGGCCCGGCACGGCAAGACCGCCGTCGGCTGGCACGAACTGGCCGAGGCGCCGCTGCACGCCGGCACTGTCCTGCAGTACTGGGGGATCGGATCGCGGGCGCGGGCCGTGACGGCCGCGGTGGCGGCGGGTCACCGGGTCATCATGTCCCCGGCCGACCGTACCTACCTCGACCAGCGGTACTCGTGGCGCGGCCCGGGGCGGCTCTGGGCCGGCCCGATCAGCGTCGAACGGGCCTACGACTGGGATCCGGCGAGCTACCTGGCCGGAGTCGACGAGTCCGTGGTCCTCGGCGTCGAGGCTCCGCTGTGGACAGAGAGGGTGTCCACACAGGACGAGATCGAGTACCTGGCGTTCCCCCGACTGGCCGCGCTCGCGGAGATCGGCTGGTCGCCCCGGGCGACGCACGACTGGGTGACCTTCCGCCATCGCCTCGGGGCGCAAGCCCCCCGCTGGGAGGCGCTGGGCGTCGCCTTCGCCCGCGTGCCCGGGGTGCCGTGGGTCAGTGACGCGGCCGCGCCGTCGCCGCGGATTCCCGCCCCGCGCGACGGCGGGGTCGCCGGGGACGACCGCACTCCTCGCCGCCCCCCTCGGGCCGGCGGTCCGGATGTGGACCCGCCGGCCCGTTCACCCGCCGACGATGGCGAGGTTCAGGCGTGGTGGGCGCCCTCGTACGGGGTTCGGTAGCCGTCATAGGCGAGGTGCACCATCATGCCCAACTCGGCGTGGGGCAGGTTGTGACAGTGGTTCATCCACACGCCGGGATTGTCCGCCCGGAACGCGACCTGCCAGACCTCGCCGGGCTGGACGTCGAAGGTGTCCAGCCAGATCGGGCTGCCCGTGAACGGCGTGCCGTTGCGACTCAACGCGAGCACGGTGTGGCCGTGCAGGTGCATCGGGTGGGTGTCGCGACCCCGGTTGACCACGGTCATGCGCACAAGGTCGTTCATCCGGACGAGCTGGGTCGGCGTGCCCGGGTACGCCCGACCGTTGACGGTGTGGGCGTAGCGCGGCCCGCCGTCGACGCACCGCCTCGGCGATCTGGAACCGGGCGGACTCGACCGACGGCGGCGACCCGACTGGGGTGACACCGGGCCGGGCCGGGACCGCGGCGGGGGCCAGCTCGTCGAGCACCTGTTGGTCCACATCGGACAAATCGGCCACGGCATCGCCGTCCGGGCCGGTGCTCAACTCCCGCAGCACGGCCAGCCAGGGCCACAGCGGGGGCGCGCCATCGTCGGCGGAGCACCGGCCCACGGATACCCCGAAGCCGGCCGCGCGGGCCCGCCGCGTCAGTTCGTCGATCAGTCGAGACTTGCCGATGCCTGGTTCGCCCGCGACCACCGCGAAGCGGGTCCGGCCCTCGGCGACCTGGTCCAACAACGCGGTCAGCCGATCGAGCTCGCTGTCGCGGTCGATCAACGGCCAGCGCTGCGGGTCGTCGTTGTGGTGGCCGATCGTACGGTCAGCGACAGTCTCCGTCCGCTCGGTCGCCCCGTTCCGGCCGCCGTCGCGGCGGCCGACCCGAGCAGGGGCCGGCGACGAGCGCGCCGCGGACGAGCGCGTCGCCGGGCGCAACACGCGCGCGTCCTGGGCCAGGACCGCGGCCTCGACCGCACGCAACGAGTCGCCCGGGTCCACGCCGAGCTCATCGACCAGCACGCCACGCACCTGGCGGAGGGCCGCGAGCGCGTCGGCCTGCCGGCCGGCGCGGGCCAGGGTCAGGGCCCACAGCGCCCACAGCCGTTCCCGCAGGGGATGCTGCTGCGCCAGCGCGGCCAGCTGCGCGGCGGCGGTGGCATGCTCGCCCAGCTCGCTGCGGACCAGCGCGCGGTCCTCGCTGGCGGTCAGGTGCAGGTCGGCCAGGCGGGCCCGCTCGGCCACCGCGACGGTGTGGTCGCCGAGCTCGGCGTACGGCTCGCCCCGCCACAGCGCCAGCGCCTCATCGAGCTGGACGGCCAGGTCGGCCAGCTCCGCTCGGGTGAGCCGGGCCGGCACGGCGGGGACGAGGCTGTCCACGTCGGTGACTTGCCGATGCACGGCCACGGCCGCGGTGGTGAATCTGTTGACATCGATATCAGTGGGGGCGACTTGCAGCGTGTAGCCGGTCTCGGTCGTGACGAGCACGGTCGCGGGACCGCGCGCACCCCGTCGGGGCTCGAGCACACGGCGGAGACGGGCGACGTAGCCGTGCAGGGAGCTGACCGCCGCGGCCGGGACCGCGTCACCCCACACGAGGTCGGCCAGGGCATCGATGCTGACCGCCTGCGGGCAGTGCAGGACCAGGGCCGCCAGCAGCGCCCGTTGCTTACGGGTGCCCAGGTCGGCCGGCTCGCCGCCGACGCGGACCACGATGGGTCCGAGCACCGCTACCTGCACCGCCCGAGACTATGCGATCGGCGGTGCCCCGGGACAGTGGCCGAGGCTGGGCGGGTGGGGCGCCGCACCGCCCGCTGGTCAGGCGACCGCCCGCTGGTTAGGCGCCGTACTGGCCGCTGGTCAGGCGCCGCACTGGCCGCCGAGTCGGGCCTCGATCTCGTCGGTGGTGAGCACGAGCGCGAAACCCTTCCGCAGCACGGCGAGCTCATGCTCTTGCCGCGACTCGTCGTCGGTGGCCGTCGTGTCCGCGCTGAACACGACGTAATAGCCGCGCTCGTACGCCTGGCGGGCCGTGGTGCCGCAGCAGTAGTTCGTGAGGGTGCCCGTCACGATGACGGTGTCGCGGCCGAGGTTGCGCAGGATTGTGTCCAGCGGGGTGTCGTAGAACGCCCCGTACGACGGCTTGCGGATGAGGATCTCGTCGTCGCGGTACCCCATCTCGCTCCACACCGCGGCTGGGCCGGGGCGCTTCCAGTCGACGGAGCCGTGGGCGAGACTGGACAGCGACCGCGGGCGGTCCAGGTTGTGGTGCGTGTCATCGAAGATCGTCCAGATCACGGGCACGTTCAGCGTCCGGGCGTGCTCGATCAGGCGCCGCAGTCGCGGCGCCATCCGGGTCGCCGCGGGGACCCAGAACGGGCTCCAGCCGGGCCGGACGAACTCGTCCTGCATGTCGATCACGAGCAACGCCGTGCGAGCAGGGTCGATGTCGAAGGACGCGGTGCCGTGTTCGTAGGCCTCCTTGGCCCGTGCGATCACCCACTCCTCCGAGTACGGCGCGGTGGCGTCCGGTGAGCCCTGCTCATTGCGATCGGGCTGGGCAAGAGGACGGTCCGGGGTGACCACGACGATGAACCTCCCAATGCGCTGACGAACCGCGAGGCCGGCGTTGCAGCGGTCGACGGTTCAGCCGCTACCGACCTGCTCCTGTGTGGACTGATTATCGCTTCGGGGCCGGGGTGATTCTGCGGGCTCGGTAGGCGGCGACCGCGGCGCGGTTTCCGCAGCCGGCGTCGCAGTACCGCTTGGACCGGTTCTTCGACAGATCGACGAGGACGTTGTCGCACCCGGGATAGTCGCAGATTCGCAGGCGGCTCAGCTCCCCGCTGCGGACCACGTCCGCGAACGCCATGGCCGCCTCCACGGCCATGCGCTGGGCCAGTGGCGCGTCGGGCGGCGTGGCGTGCAGGTGGTACGGCTCGTCGTTGTGCTTGACCAGTTGCGGCAGGGCGCGCGACTCGCGGAGCAGGGCATTGACGATCGCCACGACACCGTCCTCGTCCTCGTACCAGACGGGGCGCAGGCGGGGCCGCAGCCGCCGGACCGACCGCAGCTCCGCCTCGGTGCCGTCGTGGCGGCCGGTCCAGCCGTAGCTATCGAGGAACGTCGCCAGCGCCCCGACGTCCGGCAGCCCCTCCCCGTCACTGCCGTCCGTGTTGACCAGCGCCGCGGCCGCGATGAGAGCCAGCTCTGTGTCATGAGCAAAAAGCACCTTGACTCCTGTCAGCCCACCGTGCTGTCATGAGCATAACTGGTCTTTGTTCCTTACGCAGTCCGCCGAGCAGGAGGATCCGTGCCCCACGGTCGTGCCACCGGCGTCGGGCTGGGGCTGGCTGTGGTGTCCGCGCTCACCTTCGCCACCTCCGGCACGTTCGCCCGTTCCCTGATCGCCGCCGGTTGGTCCGCCGAGGCGGCGGTCGTCGCGCGCGTCGGCGTCGCCGCGCTGATCCTGGCCGCGCCGGCGGCGTGGTCGTTGCGTGGCAAGTGGCCGGTGCTCCGGCGAAACCTCCGCACTGTCGGGATCTTCGGGCTGCTCGCGGTGGCCGGCGCGCAGGTCGGCTTCTTCAACGCGGTGCGGTATCTGCCGATCGGGGTGGCGCTGCTGCTGGAGTTCTTCGGCATCGTCCTCGTGGTCGCGTGGATGTGGGTGGTCCACCGGCAGCGCCCGAGTCGGCTCACGATGGCCGGCGCGGTGGGCGCCATCGCCGGTCTGCTGTTCGTCCTCGACCTGAGCGGGTCGGCTGGCTTCCACCCGGTGGGCGCGCTCTGGGGCCTCGTCGCCGCGGTCGGTCTGGCCGGGTACTTCGTGCTCTCGGGGCGCAGCGACCCCGACCTCCCGCCGGTCGTGCTAGCGACCGGGGGCATGGGCGTCGGCGCCGTGGCCCTGATGATGTGTGGATTGATCGGCCTGCTGCCGCTGCGCGCCACGTTCGGCGACGTGGAGTTCGCCGGCCGCGTCACGAGCTGGCTCGTACCGGTGGCCGGCCTGATCCTGGTCGCCGCGGTGGTGGCCTACGTCGCCGGGATCGGCGCCGCCCGCATGCTCGGTCCGCGGCTCGCGTCGTTCGTGGGCCTGACCGAGGTCGTCTTCGCCTTCCTGATCGCCTGGCTCGTCGTCAACGAGGTGCCGACGCCGAGGCAGCTCGTCGGCGGGGCACTGATCGTGCTGGGCGTCGCCCTGGTGCGCCTCGGCGAGGCCCGCGCCGTCGACCCGCAGGCCCAGGCTGCTCCGGCTGAGCCGGTCCTCGCCGCCGACGAGCGATAGTGCTCCACAGTGGAGCGTCCGCAGGCCCGGCGTACGCCCGAGTGGTCAGTTTCACGAGCCGCTCGGGCCGTCGGCGGCCGATGACGACGCCCCCGGCCCGATGATGGTGCTGTGCAGACGTTCCTGCCCTACCCCGAGTTCGCCCGGTGCGCCGCCGTGCTCGACCCGCGCCGGCTCGGCAAGCAGCGGGTGGAGGCGTTGCAGGTCCTGCGGGCGACGTCGGTCCCGGGGTACGGCTGGGGCCACCACCCGGCGGCCAGGATGTGGACGGGGTACGCCGAGGCGTTGGTCTGCTACGGCTTGACGATCTGCCGGGCGTGGACCGAGCGGGGCTGGGCGGACACCGTCGCCGCGACGCTGGTCGCGGACTTCGGCGGCCCGGCCCGGGGGCAGGCGGAGCTGGCGGCGGCCGGCGAGCTACCGAACTGGCTCGGCTTGGCCGAGTTGCACCGCAGCCACCAGTCGGCGCTGCTCCGCAAGGACCCGGCCCACTACCGCCCGATCTTCGGTGACGACGTCCCGGACGACCTGCCCTACGTCTGGCCGGTTTCCGATCGCTGGACGAGCTGACCGGTCGCGACGGCGGGGGAGCGGCCGGCGGTCGCGGCCTGGTACTGCTCGATGTCGTACCAGAACTCGCACTCGCGGGCCCACTCCGGCTTTCGGCCGTCGCCCTCGCGGAGGATCAGCTCGAATTCCGATCGAAGCGTGTAAGTTTTACCGTCTGATTGGTACTCGATGAGCAGGTTGGCGCCCCGCGCGGTCGACGCGGTGGGCTTGGAGACCTGCACCCCGAGGTCCAGGAACGAGTCGCATACTCGGTCGACGAAGACCGAGGTGACGTCGTACCCGAAGTCGGTCAGCGGTGTCCCCTCAACGGGAAGATCCGTCCGCGGGATGAGTTCGGGTTGGGCAACGGCGAAGGCATCGACCCGGAGCCCATTGATGGTGTACTCCAGCGACACTTGAAGGATCTCAACGCGTCCGGGTCGGTCCAGGCAGACCGGGAACGATCCGTAAACATATGAGACCGGCTGGTTCGCGCCGACCTCGAACGCGACGTGCCGCCAGGCCGTGTCGAAGGATCGCGGCACCCCGTGGTCACCACCGGGCTGCCGGAGGCGAGGACTCCCGTCCGGCGAACAGCCCGGCACCGCCAGAAGAAGCGTCAGCAACCACAGCGCACACGACGCGGACACGCACGCTGGCCACCGTCCTATCTTCCTCTGGCGTCACGCCCTGTCGACGTCCGGCCGGTCGCCCATGGCTGGACGCGGTGATCGGGCCTAGGCCGCGGAGGCCGGCCCGGCGCCACGGCGTCGGGAGTGCCGGCGGTCGGCCCGATACGACCGGGCGGAGAGGGCGCGAACGATCTCGGCGGCGGTGGTCGGGGGGCCGTAGAAGTATCCCTGGCCCATCGGGCACCCCAGGCGGCGCAGAGCCTGGTGGACGGCCTGGTTCTCGACGCCTTCCGCCACCACGGTCAGGCCGAGGGCCCGCGCGAGATCGATGACGGATCGTACGACGGCGCGGTCGCCGGGGTTGTCGGCGATGGAGCGGACCAGGCCTTTGTCGATCTTCAATTGGTTCAGGGGCAGTTGTCGAAGATGCTGCAGGGAGGCGAAACCGCTGCCGAAGTCGTCGACCGCCACCTGCACGCCGGCCCCGACCAGGCGGTCGACGCTGCGGCGCACCAGCTCGGGCTCGCTGATCACCTCGTTCTCGGTGACCTCGATGACCAGCTGGTCGGGGGCGACCCCGACCCGGTGGACCCGGTCGAGGATGTGGTCGATGAGCCAGCCCTGCTGCAGGTCGCGCACGGTGACGTTGACCGAGACGCGCAGGCGGACGCTTCGTTCGTCCCATCGCCGTACCTGATGGATGGCGGTCTCGACGGCGAGCCGGGTGATGTCGTGCACCAGCGGGGTTGGTTCCACGACCGCGAACAGGTCACCCGGGCTGACCGCTCCGCGTGTCGGGTGCGTCCACCGCAGGAGCGCCTCGACCCCTATCACTTCGCCGGAGTCGAGCCGGACCTGGGGCTGGTACGCGAACTCGACGTGACCGCCGTCGGTGTCGCCGCGCAGCGCGGCGCTGAGGTCGGCCAGCAGGTTCAGCCGCCGGTCGATCTCTTCCTGGGGGCGCCGGGTGAAGGCGACCTGCGTCTCCCCGGGACGGCCGTAGCGGATCGCCGCGTCGGCGTAGCGCGCCAGGGTCGGAAAATCGGACGCGTCCTCGGGTGCCCGAGCGGTACCGATCGTGGCGCGGGCGTCGAATCGCAGACCGTCGATGGCGACCGGCTCCTTGACCAGTCGATTGATTGTCGCCACTGCTGAGTCGATTGGTTCGGGGTCGTCATGGTCCGCGCCGCGCGGCACCAGGACGACGAGATCGTCGGTGTCGGGACGCCCCACCGTGGCGCGGTTGCCGAAGGCGGCGGCGAGGCGGCGAGCCACGTGGGTGAGGACCCGGTCGACGACCTGACGACCGAACGCGTCGTCGAGGTCCCGCAGGCTGTTCAGCCGGATCAGCAGAAGGGCATACCGGCCGGGTCTCCGCCGTCGCTGCCGGCCCAGGTCCGCCGCGATGTCGGCCAGCCCACGCTGGTTCAGCAGTCCGGTCACCTCATCCCGGCGCAGCGACGCCGCCTGTCGGTTGACGAGTCCGGTGAGCCGGTTGAGGGCGATCAACGGCAACAGCAGCAACGCGAACGTCCAGCCCCGCGGTTCGGCGACGACGATCGGGGCCAGGAACAGCAAGGACGCACTGGCCAGGATCTCGACCCCGACGCCCTGCCGGACGGTCCGCCACGTCTCGTGCCGCAGGTCGGCCACGATGGCCGGGACGTGGTAGACGACCAGCCAGACGATGATGGTCGCGAGCAGATCGAGAAGGAATTCACTGTCGATTCCTTCGGCGCGGCGAACGGTGCCGGACCCGACCACGGAGACCGCCGCGGCCGCCGCTGCGGTCGCCGCCGCCGTCCGCGCGATCAGGAAAACCGCAGCGGGCAGCGTCAGTCG
>JADGGF010000134.1 GCA_019690055.1 Micromonosporaceae bacterium | reverse complement strand
GGGTGGTACGGCGTGCCGTCCTCCTTGCAGAACACGTAGCCGCCGCGTCGGTAGGCGATGCCGGCGGCCGCTTCCTCGGTCCGCTGCCGGTCCCGGCGTGCGCGCGACACCTCCACCAGTGCCGGTCCGATGGCGACCGAGCGGCGGCTCTTGCCCTTGGGCTCCTTCTCGACGACGCCGCCGTCGACCATGCCGCTGGCGACGGCCCGCTGCCAGTGCACGTGCACGACGCCGCTGTCGAGATCCACTTTGGACCACTTGAGCCCGCACAGCTCACCGCGCCGCATCCCGCAGACGATCGCCAGCACCCACGCGACGTGCAGCCGGTCGTTCGCCGCAGCGGTGAGGAACGCGCAGCACTGCGCCGCGGTCCACACGCCCTTGCGGCCCTTCTCCGCCCGAGCCACTGCGTCAGCTCGGCCGCGACGGTGCCGTCGGCGGCCAGGTCGGCCCGGCCGAACTGCTGCTTAGCCGCATCCTCGGCCCGCCGGGCCAGCGCCTCGGTCTTGAAGCCACGCCGCCGCATCTGCCGACGCCGGCCGTCCGGCCCGGGCGGAAGGTCGATGACGAACATCCAGGACGAACGCTTGGCGTCGAACGAGATGGTCATGGCGGCCCCCGTGGTCACAACGAACGTCAGGTGCGACCAGCGTAGAGGACCTCTGTGACCACGCCCGTGATCACAAGATTATCGGCGGGCGGCTATATAGCCTGATCAGAACGGGTGGAGCCGAGGGGACTCGAACCCCTGACCCCCACACTGCCAGTGTGGTGCGCTACCAGCTGCGCCACGGCCCCGCGGTGCCTCCATGTCGGGCACCCGCGCAATATTACACACCCCCGAAGGCGGCCCCCACCGAGATACCCCCGGGCGCGCCGCGGCGTGTCCACCGAGCGCCGGGCCAGCCGGCGAGCCAGGTGTCGGGCCGGCTGGCGGGACAGATGTCGGCCGGCGGGCGGGCCAGGCGAGACGGGCCAGCCGAGACGGGCCAGCCGAAGCGGCCCAGCCGAGCGGGCCGCCGGCAAAGTCAGTTGAGCGTCGGGTCGGGCGGGTAGATGGCGATGGCGGCCTGGAGGCCACCCTGCCGGCGCAGGACCATGGCCCATAGGTCGTCCGGACGCTCGGTGAACGGGTCGCCGGGCAGCGACGCGTAGGTCAGCCAGGCTCCGGTGGCGATCTCGTCCTCGAGCTGCCCCGGCCCCCAGCCCGCGTACCCGGCGAAGACCCGCACGGACAGGAGCTGGTCGCGCATGGTGTCGGGGTCCCGGGTGAGGTCGACCGTGCCGAGCGTGCCCTGCACCCGGCTGAAGCCCCGCAGCTCGGTCGTTCCGGTCTTGACCCGGGCCAGGCAGATCGCGGCCTCGGGCTGCACGGGGCCACCCTCGAAGACCACGGATGGCTCGGTGGCGATGCCGCCCCAGCTCCCGAGCACCTCCCGGACCGGCACCTCGGTGGCCCGGTTGAGGACGACGCCGATCGCTCCGCTGTGCTCGTGCGCCACCAGCAGGACAACCGTCCGCTCGAAGTTCGGGTCCCGCAGCACAGGCGTGGCAACGAGCAACTGGCCGACCAGCGACTGCATTGCCCGTCCCTTCATTCCTGAGGCTGCATCCCGGGGCAACATCATGCATCGCACGATAGCCGCCACCAAAACGACTAGGTTAGAGTCGCCCCGTGACGAGCGAGGCGCGGGCGACGCGCGCGTCAGCACAGGCCGATATCGGCGTTATCGGGGGTTCCGGTCTCTACTCGCTGCTCAACGGGACCGAGCATGTGATCGAGACGCCGTACGGTCAACCTTCCGACCCGATCACAGTGGCCGAGATCAGTGGCCGTCGGGTGGCCTTCCTCCCCCGCCACGGCAAGGACCACCGGTACCCCCCGCACCGCATCCCATACCGGGCCAACCTCTGGGCCCTGCGCGAGCTCGGGGTGCGGCAGATCCTCGCCCCGTGCGCGGTGGGCGGGCTGCTGCCCGACCTCGGCCCGGGAACGTTCGTGCTGCCCGACCAGCTCGTCGACCGCACCTCCGGCCGCCAGCAGACGTACTACAACAACGGCGCGGTGCACGTGAGCTTCGCCGAGCCGTACTGCCCCACCGGCCGGGCGACCGTACGGTCGGTGGCCCAGGCGTCCGGAGTCGAGATCGTCGATGGCGGCACGATGGTGGTCATCGAGGGTCCGCGCTTCTCGACCAAGGCCGAGTCTCGCTGGTACGCGAGCCTGGGCGGCACGATCGTCAACATGACCGGCCATCCCGAGGCGGTGCTCGCCCGCGAACTGGCCATCTGCTACACCGCCATCGCCCTGGTCACCGACCATGACGCCGGCGTGGCGGGCCACCAGAGCGTGACCCAGGAGGAGGTGTTCCGCGTCTTCCGCGAGAACACCACCCGGCTGCGGTCGCTGCTGCTCGACGTCGTGGCCGCGCTCCCCCTCGACGCCGACTGCCCCTGCCACCACGCGCTGGACGGCATCGACATCCCGCCCGTCCAGCCAGTCTGATCACCCAGGCCTCGCCAGCCCCGGCCCGGCAGGCAGTGGGACGCTGCGCGCCGCCAGGACATCCCCCGCGGCGCGCCAATGCCCTGAAAGTGCCTTTCTGGGCAGTCCCGGCCCTCAACAGCGGCCAGAAGGCGACTTATCGGGCACTGCCCCCAGGCGACGCCAAACGAAAAGGCGGCCCGGTGCGTCTGCACCGAGCCGCCTTGCGTCGAGTGGAGGTGCCGGGAATCGAACCCGGGTCCTCCGGCGCTTTGACAGGGCTTCTCCGAGCGCAGCTCACTGTGCCTTTCTCGGCCCCACCGATCACGTGAGCAAGTCGGTGTGACGGGCCCAGTCGCGATTGATCTCGCCGCACCAGCCCCGCGACGGGGCTAGATTGGCCAGCCCATTAGCTGACGCCGGATGCCGGGCCATGGGCTCTCCCGGTCCGACGAGCCGCTACTCGCCTCAGGCGGCGAGAGCGAGCTTAGCGCGATCAAACTTGGCGCTTATTTTTTCCCGACGACCGATTCACGAGTCGACGTCGGCTCCCTCGGCTCGCTTCCCCTATCTCCACGTCCGCAGTCGAAACCTGTCACCCCCTCGTCGTCCGCCGGAGTATCCGGCGACGATTGAGCGCGCCCGTCGAGGGCGGGCACAGATAGCGTAACGCCGCCCGCAACCGGGTTCATTCCGCCCGGCACCGACAAGCCCGGCATGCCTAGCCGGCTAGCGGCGACCACCGCAGATGGCCGACGCCACGCGAATCCGGCTACTCCATGCCCTTACGCTGGCGGCCCATGGCGCGGGAGATCTCCCGCTCGGCGTCCCGCTTGGCCAGCGTCTGCCGCTTGTCGTAGGACTTCTTGCCTCGGGCCAGCCCCAGCTCGACCTTGGCCCAGCCGTTGGAGAAGTACAGCGACAGCGGCACCAGGGTCAGCCCGCTCTCCCGGGTCTTGCCGATGAGGCGGCGGATCTCATCCCGACGCAACAGCAGCTTGCGCGTACGCCTGGGCTCGTGGTTGGTCCACGTCCCCATCGCGTACTCCGGGATGTGCAGGTTGTACAGGAAGATCTCGCCGTCCTTCTCCTGGGCGAACGAGTCCACAAGGGAGGCCCGGCCAGCCCGCAGCGACTTCACCTCGGTACCCATGAGCGCGATGCCGGCCTCGTAGGTGTCCACAATGGTGTAGTCGTGGCGCGCCCGGCGGTTGGACGCGATCAGCTTGCGCCCCTTCTCGCGCGGCATGACGTCCACCTCCCTCCGCCCGCGCCCAGATCATGCACGATACACCCCACCAACGCCGGCGATCATGACGTTATTCGCCGCGCGGGAGATCAACTCATCCGGATACCGCCAGGTCATAGCGAATCCGACGGGCCCAGATCATGGTGATCCCGGCACCGGGCAGCCCCGACCGTGATGAGCCAAGCTCCGCCGGGCGCCAAGCCCCGCCGGGCGCCGAGATCCCGGGGTCGAGACCCCGGGGCAGGCAGCAGGACGAGGGTCAGCGGCGTTTGCGGGCGGCCTTGCTGGCGGCGGAGAAGAGCCGCTCCATCTCCGAGCCGAACGGCGCGTCGTGCACCAGGTACGTCCACGTCGCGCTGGGCCGGATCAGCTTGGCCTGCTCCGGCCGCCAATCCTCGTCGATGGCGATCGACTCGAACGTCTCGACCGTCCGCCGCTCGATCTCCGGGATCAGCTCGTTGAACGCCGGCACCGCCGAACGGTGGAACTCGTCGAGCGGATCCACCCGGGCCAGGGAGCGCAGGTGCACGCCCTCGCGGACCTCAGAGAGCATCGCCAGGTGCTCGGCCCACAACCGGTCGATGTGATACAGGGCGATGGTTCGCGAGACCCGGGTGAGCAGCTCGGGGTCCATCTGCTCGCACTTCTCGGGGAAGTACTCGGAGAGCATCTCAGCGGTGACGTTGGTGGTGAGCACCCGCTCCCGGCGCTCGGCGAGCGCCTTGCGCTGCTGCTCGATCACCACGCTGTACCGCCACGTGTTGCGGTGGATCTCGTAGTTGATGCCCTCGGCGACCCGCTGCGCGTGGGCCACCGCCCAGTCCACCCGCTCGTCCTCGACGAGCCCGTCGGGGGTCATGTGCGGCGACGGCGGGATCTCCTGGCCGGCGTTGCGCACCACGAGCTCGTCCTCGAGGCTGACGAAGAAGACCGACCCACCAGGGTCGCCCTGCCGGCCCGCCCGACCCCGCAGCTGGTCGTCGACCCGGCTGCTCTCGTGCTGCCCGGCCCCGATGACGTACAGCCCGCCGAGCGCGGCCACCCGGTCCCAGTCACGCTGGTCGCTGCCCCCGAGCCGGATGTCGACACCCCGACCAGCCATCTGGGTGGAGACGGTCACCGCACCGTACGTCCCGGCCTCGGCGATGATCGCCGCCTCCTCGGCGTCGTTCTTGGCGTTGAGCACCACGCACGGCACGCCCGCCTCCTTGAGCTGCGCGGCGAGCTCCTCCGACGCCTTGACGTCGAGCGTGCCGATGAGCACGGGCCGGCCGATCTCGTGGCACTCCTTGATCAGGGCCACCATCGCCTCGTCCCGCTCGGCCCGGGTGGCGTAGATCCGCGTCGGCTCGTCCTCCCGAATGCACGGGGTGTTCGGCGGGATGACCGCGACCTCGAGCTTGTAGTACTCGCGCAGCTGGTCACCCACGTGCACGGCCGTCGCGGTCATGCCACACAGCGTCGGGTAGAGGCCGATGAACGCCTGGATGGTGATGGTCCCGAGCACCTCGCCCTCGGCGCTGGGGTCGAGCCCCTCCTTCGCCTCGACCGCGGCGTGCAGCCCGTCCGGCCAGCGCCGGCGCTGGGCCACCCGGCCACGCATCTCGTCGACCAGCTCCACGGTGCCGTTGCGCACGATGTAGTCCACGTCGCGTTGGAGCAGGTAGTGCGCGTAGAGCGCCACGTTGACCGCGGACAGGTCGGCCAGGTGCTCGTCGTCGTAGAGGTTGATCCCGCCGAGCTTCGCCTCGACCGTCTTGAGCCCCCGGTTGGTCAGCGAGATCGTGCGCCCGTCCTCGGAGATCTCGTAGTCGCGGTGGGCCACCAGCCCGCGCACCACCGAGTCGGCCGCGTGGACCGGATCCAGCTCGGTGACCACCGCGCCGGCGAGCACCATCGGCACCCGGGCCTCGTCGATCAGGATGGAGTCGGCCTCGTCCACGATCGCCGTGGCGAGCGGCTGCTGCACCCGGTCGTTGATGTCGGTCACGAGCTGGTCGCGCAGGAAGTCGAAGCCGGCCTCGTTGATCGAGACGTACGTGACGTCGCAGGCGTACGCCTCGGCCCGCTCCTCCCGGGTGTCGGCCTCGGTGACCGAGCCCACGGTCAGCCCGAGCATCGTGTAGACGGGCCGCATCCAGTCGGCGTCCCGGCGGGCCAGGTAGTCGTTGACCGTGATCACGTGCACCGGCCCGTTGCCGAGCCGCACATGGCCGTAGGCGGCGATCGTGGCGGCGAGCGTCTTGCCCTCACCGGTGGCCATCTCGGCCACGTGGCCGTCGAGCATGGCGAGCACGCCGAGCAGCTGCACGTCGTACGGTCGTTCGCCCAGCGCGCGGCGGGCCGCCTCCCGGCCCACGGCGCAGATCTCGACCAGATCCTCCGCCTCGCCGGCCCGTTCGGTCAGCTCCTCGTCGGAGAGCTCCTGCAGCTCCGGTTCGAGCGCCTCGATCCGCGGGAGCAGCTCTTGGTAGCGCCGCAGGCTGACGACGGTCCCCGGTCGCTCCAGGAACCGGCGGGCCCTGTTCTTCAATCGCTGTGCCAGGCTCACAGCGGGCAACGGTACCGGATTCGGGCGCAATCAAGGACCACGCCTGTCACGAAGATCAACTATCGCCCGGCGGGCCGGACCCGATCATGATCCGGCTGGCGCGGGAGACGATCCGGGGGAGGTCACCCGACCTCCCCGGTCGGTCAGGCGCACTCGCGGCAGATGTCCGAGCCGTCGCTCGCCACTACCCGCTGGCTGCGGTGGTGCACCAGGAAGCAGCGCGAGCAGCGGAACTCGTCCGCCCGCATCGGGACAACCGCGACGGTCAACTCCTCGTCAGCGAGTTCGACGCCGGGCAACTCGAAGTTGTCCAGGCTGTCCTCGTCGATGTCGACGTAAGCGTTCGCCGTTGTGCGGCGTGTCTTGAGCTCCTCGATGCTGTCCGAGTCCACATCGGTCACGTGGCCGCGCGGCGCATCGTAGTCGGTGGTGGTCGCCATGGATGTCAGCTCCCGGATGTGAGTCTTGTTGGAGGAACGAACGCACCGCGTTCCGCGTATGTTCCGGCCATCGCCCATGAATCTGCTGAGTGAATGAACGGCGGAATGCCGGAACCGGTTGCGGGTGGACGGGCGGGCGAGTGACCGTGAGACCCGATGGGCAGGTTCCAGACAGACGGGGAGTCAAAACACATGCTCACGATGACCGATAACGCCGCCACGGCCATCCGCGACATCACCTCCCAGGACGCCGTACCGCCCGGGGCGGGCCTGCGGATCGCGGCCGACGAGAACGGCGACGGGCTGGTGCTGAGCCTCGCGGCGGAGCCGTTGGACGGTGATCAGATCGTCGACTCGGCCGGCGCTCGCCTCTTCCTGGACCGGCACGCCGCGGCCCTGCTCGACGACAAGGAACTCGACGTCACGGTCGACGCGAGCGGGGACCTCCAGTTCGCCGTGGCCGACCAGTGGCCGCCGCGACCGGAGTCCTCCTCACCCCGGCCACCGCGGGGCGGGAACCGGATGGCCAACCCCGAGGACGCCGGCTACGGCATCGGCGAAGAGTTCTAAGCGGCTGTGACGTACAAGACATCGCGACGACGTACAAGCCATCGCGACGACGGGCAAGACAGCGCGACGCAGCAGACGTCATGACGGAGGCGTCGTCCTGACGCAACAGACCGACGTCACGACGCAGCAGACGTCGCAACACTGAGGGCCGGCGCCACGCTGCGCCGGCCCTCAGCTCTGGCGGGCCAGCCGACTCGGACGTACGGCTCGGCCCGGGCTCAGGGGCTTCGCGCGAACGGACGGCTCTCCGGGATCACGGCTCCGGGGTGCCCGGCGGGGGTTGGCCCGGTCCGTGTCGCGGGATGCGGCCCGGCTCCCGGTCGGGTTCGCCCGTCGTCTGACCGGCCGGCGTCTCCCGGTACGGCTCGGTGTGCGGGCTCTGGCCGGCGTACGGCGGTTGCGGCTGACCGGCCCGCCGTTGCGCATCCGCCGGCCGCCCAGCATTGGCCTGCCGCCAGGCCTCGGCCCGGCGCGCCGCGTCGACGTCCACCCGGGTCGTCCGCTCGGTCGGCCGGTAGGACGGCGGTGGTACGGGGCGCCGGGGCGGGCGGCGCCGAACCAGCAGGCCGAGCAGGGCGACGAGCAGGGCCACCGCGCCGAGCGCGACCAGGATCCACGGCCAGGTCGAGCTGATGGCGGTGAGCCCGTCGCGACGATCGTTCGCCTCCCGCACCGCCGCGGCCACGCTGGCATCGGCGAACCGGGTGTCCACGTTGTACACCGGCAGCGTGGCGAGCATGGCGCCGCCGGGACCGGCCACGGTGCCGGTCCGGACCACCTGCTGGTGGATGTCGACGATGGTGCCGGTCGTCGGCTCCACCCAGTACGTCGACCCGGCCTGGTACGTGTACCGGATCGGCACCTGGTCGGGCAGGCCGGGCACCGCCTGAGCCAGGATGGCGCGCTGCTCCTCGGGGATCGGCAGCATGGGCAGCATGCCCTCCAGGGCCGACCGGGACAGGCTCGACGGCAGGGTCGACAGGACGGTCGGGTTATGGATGGGGGTCTCCGGCACATCGACCTGATAGACGTACGTATTTACACCCTCCCGCGACTCCTCCCGCACGAACCGCAGCGGCGCCGTGGTCTGCATGTCGGGGATCCAGATGCTGTAGTCGCGTCGGTCCGCGTTCACGGGGAAGGCCACGGTCAGCCCCTCGTGCGGATCGACGGTCCAGTCCGCCGGTACTGAGGCCGCCGGCTCCAGCGACAGGCGATCCACGGCGTACGTGGCCGAACCGCTGCCGATCGGCTGACCGTCGACGGCCAGGACCCGCTCCTCCTGTACCTGGGCGGCGCCGCCGCTCGTGCTCACCACACGGACCGTCCGCTGCCCGGTGACCGGCACGTTGGTGACCAGGGCGCCAGCGATGTTGCCCGACTCCAACGCCGGCTGGCTCAGCAACGCGTGCACCGTGCCGGTGATGTCGCGGGTGGCCGCGTAGTCCTTGGGCAGCTGTGTGCGGTCGGGAGCCACCGACCAGGCCAGGATCGCCGCCGCGGCGAACGCCGCCAGGCCGAGCAGCGCCAGCGGGATCGGCCACCACCGTAGGCGGCGCCGCGCGCGCGGCGGGGGCCCCGACGGCTCCCGGCCCGGACCGGCCAGCTGCGCCTGACCCCGCGCCGTCCGGGGCTCGGTCGCCTCCCGAGGCTCCTGGGCTTCCCGGGCCTCGGCGGCGGTGCGGCCCGGGTGCGACGAACCCGCGTCGCTGGACTCCACCTCAACGTCCCGCGGCCGGTCTGGGACCTCCTCGCCCGAAGTACGCATGTCTCCCCCCGACTGACGTACCTGCGCGGATGAGGCCACGCTAGCCGCGCCGTGTCGCTGGAGTCCCCGTTTTGCTGAGATGCCCAGCTATCCGGGCCGTCGTCGGCGCCCGTTGCCTGACCCGACCGGCCATCCATCGTCCACACGCGACACTGCTCGGCATCCGTCGTCGTTCCGCATCCCCGGGGTGTCGGCATCGCCCCCCGGCTGTCGGAATCGGCGGCGGCGTACGGTCACCGGCGCCTGGCTACCGGCGCGCTTCCAGCTTGCGCACCAGGGCGTCGCGGCGGTTCTCGAGCACCTCGATGAGGGCCTCCTGCTCCTCGGCGAGCGTGAGCTGCGCGGCGTTCTCCGCCAGGTCCATGGGCCCACTGTCGCGCCCGCCGATCGGGCTCCGCAGCGCCCTGGCCTGTGCGCGCAGCGACTCGAGCTCGTCCTCCACGGTCCGCAGCTCGGCCAGGATCGCGTCATCCGACTGATCGAGGGCCGACTGATCGAGGGCTGATTGATCGACGGCCGGCTGATCGCGCTCAGGCTGCTCGGTCCCATCGACGCGTGGGCTACCCACGGTGCACGCACCCCCCGTTCCCCGCACGGCCCGACCCGGTCGCCGGCGCCGCCTTCGCGAGAAGGTAGCAAAGCCTCCCCGCACGGGTGGCCGGTCGGGGAAACCC
>JADGGF010000133.1 GCA_019690055.1 Micromonosporaceae bacterium | reverse complement strand
TTTGTGTATATTACACTGGCCTGGGCCCAGTCCGGAGGGTGGGGCCGGTGCGGACGGTAGGATCGGACACCATGGCCACGACCAACGACCTCAAGAACGGCATGGTGCTCAACCTCGACGGTGAACTGTGGACCGTGGTTGAGTTCCAGCACGTCAAGCCCGGCAAGGGCGGCGCCTTCGTGCGCACCACACTGAAGAACGTCCTGTCCGGCAAGGTCGTGGACCGTACGTTCAACGCTGGGACGAAGGTCGATACGGCCACCGTCGACAAGCGGTCCATGCAGTACCTCTACCGCGACGGTGATGACTACATCTTCATGGATCTGCAGTCGTACGACCAGATTCCGGTGTCGGCCGCCACCGTCGGCGAGGCGTCGAACTACCTTCTGCCCGAGGCCGAGGTGATCGTGGCCACACACGAGGGGGTGCCGCTCTACGTCGAGCTGCCCGCCAGCGTGGTGCTGGAGGTCACCTACACCGAGCCGGGCGTGCAGGGCGACCGCTCCACCGGCGGCACCAAGCCGGCCACCGTCGAGACCGGCGCCACCGTGCAGGTGCCGCTGTTCATCAGCACCGGCGAGAAGATCAAGGTGGACACGCGCGACGGCCGGTACCTCGGCCGGGCCTGAGCGCCGCCGCACCGTTACGCGCCGTCGATGCCGCCCATGAACGAGCCCGTACGGTCCGGTAAGCCGGTTTCCGGCAGGCCGGCTGAGAAGCCGGTTGACTTCAACCCGTCTCGCCGCAAGTCCAGGCGTCGGGCGCTGGACGCGCTCTACTCGGCCGACCTGCGTCGGGCCAGCGCCCCGGCCGTGCTCGCCGACACCGTGGCGCGGATGGGGCGGGACGTGCCGCCCCACATGGCCTACGCCACCGAGATCGTCGCGGGCGTCGCCGCGCACGCCGAACGCATTGATGAGCTGCTATCCACGTACGCGGAGGGCTGGACCCTGGACCGGATGCCGGTGGTGGACCGCAACATCGCCCGGATCGGGGTCTACGAGATGCTCTTCCGGGACGACGTTGACGACGCCGTGGCGATCAGTGAGGCGGTGGCGTTGGCCGAGGAGTTCTCCACCGGTGAGTCGCCGCGGTTTCTCAACGGCCTGCTCGGCCGCATCGGCGCGCACGCGCTGGCCCGCGATCCGGGCTCGGATGACATCGGCGAGCACGCCCGGTCCCGCGACGAGGGGGAGGGCCGCTGAACGGCCCCCGTCTCAGTCGCGCTCGCGGTCGCGGTCGCTGTTGAGCAGCGCGTGCGGGTCCTCCACGAGCACACCGTGCTCGGTGAGCCGGTCCACCAGTCCGGAGGGGGAGTCGTCGTAGACCACCGCGAGCGCTCGCAGGTCGTCGGCCCGGATCGACAGCACCCGGCCGTTGTAGTCGCCGCGGGAGAGCTGGATGGCCCGCGCGTACTTGGCCACGTAGGCCAGGTCGTCGGCCTTGTGGTCGTAGAGCTTCTCCAGGTCGAGGACGACCTTGAAGGCGGTGCCGAAGACCGGCGCCCCCTCGGGGTCGGGCAGCAGCTCGGAGACCGGTACCCGGTAGAACTCGGCGAGCTCGGCCAGGCGGGACACGGTGATGGCGCGGTCGCCCCGCTCGTAGGAGCCAACCACGACCGCCTTCCAGCGGCCGCCCGACTTCTCCTCCACGCCCTGCAGCGACAGACCCTGCTGCTGGCGGATCGAGCGCAGCCGTGCGCCGAGGGACTTGGCGTAGTCGGATGGCATTCCAGCACTCCCTCTGCTCGCCCCGGGGGTTCGCCCCGGCCGATCGCGGCCCGATGAACGGTTACGGAGAGTGACGGTAGTGGGCGTTCGACACGCGGTCAAGTCATCCTTCGCTTGCGGGGGTCACATCACCGTTCCTGCTAGTCTTGCCCGGACCCCCGGGTACCTTGGGGCGGTCGGCACCGCACGTTGTCGGCGGGAAAGCGCCGCATCCGGGGCCGACAGTGCTGTACCCAAAGGGCCAATAACTGAGGCGTCCTTTAAGGCCCGTCCCGTGAGGCGGGGAAGGAGGTCCCACTGTGGCACGGCCACAGGTTGATCATGGCGGCGTGCGCGCCGTTCACCAGCCCGCCGACGGCGGCCGGACCGACGAGGGTCAAACCGTGGCGGGCAAGGTCATCATCGACGGTCCCAGTCTCACCCGCATCGTCGACCGCATGGCCCACCAGATTCTCGAAAAGACCACGGGTGCCCGGGACACCGTGCTGCTCGGTATTCCCACTCGGGGCGTCCCGCTCGCGCGGCGGCTGGCCGAGCGCATCCGGGCCTTCGAGAAAGTGACGGTCCCCCTCGGCACGCTCGACATCACGCTCTACCGCGACGACCTGCGCCTACGCGGCGCCCGGGCCGTCGGCCGGACCGACCTGCCCGCGGCCGGCATCGACGGCACCCGGGTGATTCTCGTCGATGACGTGCTGTTCTCCGGCCGGACGATCCGGGCCGCGCTCAACGCGATCGCCGACCTCGGCCGGCCGCGGCAGGTGCAGCTCGCCGTGCTGGTCGACCGCGGGCACCGGGAGTTGCCGATCCGAGCCGACTACGTGGGCAAGAACCTGCCGACCGCGCTGACGGAGAACGTCCGGGTCCGCCTGGTCGAGACCGACGGTATAGACGAAGTTCGCATCGAAGCTGGACAGTCGCCGGATGGGTCGGGGAAGGGGGACCGGTGAAGGTCAAGCATCTGCTCTCGGCCGCGGACCTGTCCCGCGAGGACGCCATCGCGGTGCTCGACACCGCCAGGGAGATGGCCGCCATGGCCGGGCGCGAGGTGAAGAAGCTGCCCACCTTGCGCGGGCGCACGGTGGTGAACCTGTTCTACGAGGACTCGACCCGGACCCGGATCTCCTTCGAGGCCGCGGCGAAGCGGCTCTCGGCCGACGTGATCAACTTTTCCGCCAAGGGATCCTCGGTGTCCAAAGGGGAGAGTCTCAAGGACACCGCGTTGACCCTGCAGGCGATGGGGGCCGACGCCGTGGTGGTCCGTCACCCCGCGGCGGGCGCCCCGCACCGGCTGGCCGGCTGGGTCGACGGCAGCGTGCTCAACGCCGGGGACGGCACGCACGAGCACCCCACCCAGGCCCTGCTCGACGCGTACACCATACGCAGCCGACACGGCCGGATCGAGGGACTTAAAGTCGCGATCGTCGGGGACGTGTTGCACAGCCGGGTGGCGCGCTCCAACGTGCATCTGCTGCACACCCTCGGCGCCCATGTGACGCTGGTCGCGCCGCCCACCCTGCTGCCGGTCGGCGTGCACGCGTGGCCGGCGGACGTCAGCTACGAGCTCGACGCGGTGCTGCCCGGCGTGGACGTGGTGATGATGCTGCGGGTGCAGCGGGAGCGGATGACGGACTCCTTCTTCCCCTCGGAGCGCGAGTACTCCCGACGGTACGGTCTGGACCTCGACCGCCTGCGCGGCCTGCCCAGCCACGCGATCGTCATGCACCCCGGCCCCATGAACCGCGGCGTGGAGATCTCTCCCGAGGTGGCCGACTCCGCCCGATCGACGATCGTGGAGCAGGTCGCCAACGGCGTGAGCGTCCGCATGGCCGTGCTCTACCTGCTGCTGGGAGGCGCTCCGTGAGCGCTCTACCTGCTGCGGAAAGGCGCTCGATGAGCGCTGCGGTGCGGTTGCCGAACGAAAGGCGGGCTCAGTGAGCAAGGCTTACCTGCTCAAGGGCGTACGGGTGCTGGGCGGCCCCGCGGCGGACCTGCTCCTGCGCGACGGGATCATCGCGGCGGTCGGACGGATCGGGGCGGCGACCGCGAAGGGCGCCGAGGTGGTCGACGCCGACGGGCTGGTGGCCCTGCCCGGCCTGGTCGACCTGCACACCCACCTGCGCGAGCCCGGGCGCGAGGACGCGGAGACCGTCGAGTCGGGCTCCCGGGCGGCGGCGCTCGGCGGCTACACGGCGGTCTGCGCGATGGCGAACACCTCGCCGGTCGCCGACACCGCCGGTGTCGTGGAGCAGGTGTTCCGGCTGGGCCGCGAGGCGGGCCTGGTGGACGTCCAGCCGGTGGGCGCGGTCACGGTCGGCCTGGGCGGGCAGCGACTGGCCGAGCTGGGCGCCATGGCCGAGTCGGCGGCCGGTGTCCGGATGTTCTCCGACGACGGGCATTGCGTGCACGACCCGCGGCTGATGCGGCGGGCGCTGGAGTACGTCAAGGCGTTCGACGGGGTCATCGCCCAGCACGCCGAGGAGCCGCGGCTCACGCAGGACGCGCAGATGCACGAGGGCGTCGTCTCGGCCGAGCTGGGGCTGCCGGGCTGGCCGGCGGTGGCCGAGGAGGCGATCATCGCGCGGGACGTGCTGCTCGCCGAGCACGTCGGGGCGCGGCTGCACGTGTGCCACGTCTCCACCGCCGGCAGCGTGGAGATCCTGCGCTGGGCCAAGCGGCGGGGCATCCGGGTGACCGCGGAGGTGACGCCCCACCACCTGCTGCTGACCGATGAGCGGGCACGTGGATACGACCCGGTGTTCAAGGTGAACCCGCCGCTGCGGACACAGTCCGATGTGGACGCCCTGCGGGAGGCGCTGGTCGACGGCACGATCGACGCGGTGGCCACCGACCATGCCCCGCACGCCCTGCAGGACAAGGAGTGCGAGTGGGCGTACGCCAAGCCCGGCATGCTCGGATTGGAGACCGCACTGTCCATTGTGATCACCACGATGCTGGACTCGCTCGGCTGGGACGGCATCGCGGAGCGCATGTCCCGCGCCCCGGCCCGCATCGCCGGACTTCGCAGCCACGGCCAGGCCTTCGCCCCGAGCCACGCACAGGTGCGCGGAGGGGCAAGCTCAGCGAAGGGGGCGCCGGCGAACCTGACGCTGGTCGACCCGCAGGCGAAGTGGACGGTCGACCCGAGCCGGCTGGCCAGCCGCAGCCGCAACACGCCCTACGCCGGCATGGAGCTGACCGGGCGGGTGGTCGCCACGTTCCTGCGGGGCGTACCCACGGTCCTCGACGGAAAGGCGACCAGGTGAGCGCTGACGGCGGCGTAGTCGCGGCAAGCGGGGTCCTCGGCACGAGCGACGCGCTCGTGTGGATGAAGGGTGGGTGGAGCTAAGTGGCCCGGTCCGACGCGATCCTGGTGCTGGAGGACGGGACGACGTTCCGGGGCGAGGCGTACGGCGCGGTGGGGGAGACGTTCGGCGAGGCGGTCTTCACCACCGCGATGACCGGCTACCAGGAGACGCTCACCGATCCGTCCTACCACCGGCAGGTGGTGATCCAGACCGCGCCGCACATCGGCAACACCGGCGTCAACGACGAGGACGACGAGTCGGAGCGCATCTGGGTCGCGGGGTACGTGGTGCGTGACCCGGCCCGGCGAGCGTCGAGCTGGCGGGCCACCGGCGACCTGGAGGAGCGGCTGCGGGCCGAGGGCGTGGTCGGGATCTGTGGGGTGGACACCCGGGCGCTGACCCGGCACCTGCGCGAGCGGGGCGCCATGCGGGCGGGGGTCTTCTCCGGCGACGCGGCGGCGCTCGACGTGGCCGACCTGCGGGAGCGGGTGCTCGCCTCACCGCCGATGGTCGGCGCCGACCTCTCGGCCGAGGTCAGCACCCCGCGGCCGTACACGGTGGAGCCGGTAGGCGAGCACCGCTACACGGTGGCCGCGCTCGACCTCGGCATCAAGCGCAACGTCCCCCGACGACTGGCCGCCCGCGGCGTCCGGACGCACGTCATGCCGGCATCGTCCACCCTGGACGATCTGCTCGCGACCAGCCCCGATGCGGTGTTCATCTCGCCCGGGCCCGGTGACCCGGCCACCGCCGACCATGCGGTCGAGCTCGCCCGGTCGGTCCTGCAACGGCGGATCCCCCTGTTCGGGATCTGCTTCGGCAGCCAGATCCTCGGGCGGGCCCTGGGTTTCGGCACGTACAAACTGGTCTACGGCCACCGTGGCATCAACCAACCGGTGCTCGACCGGACCACCGGCAAGGTCGAGGTCACCTGCCACAACCACGGGTTCGCGGTCGACGCGCCGCTCGACCGGCGGATCGCCACCGAGTTCGGTGACGTCGAGGTGTCCCACGTCTGCCTCAACGACAACGTCGTGGAGGGGCTGCGCTGCTTCGACGTGCCGGCGTTCACCGTGCAGTACCACCCGGAGGCGGCGGCCGGCCCGCACGACGCCGACTACCTGTTCGACAGATTTAAGGAGCTCATCGAGGGAGCGCCGGCCCATGCCTAAGCGGAGCGACCTTCGCCACGTGCTCGTCATCGGGTCCGGGCCCATCGTGATCGGGCAGGCCTGTGAGTTCGACTACTCGGGCACGCAGGCGTGCCGCGTGCTGCGCGCCGAGGGGCTGCGGGTGTCGCTGGTCAACTCGAACCCGGCGACCATCATGACCGACCCCGAGTTCGCCGATGCCACCTACATCGAGCCGGTGACCCCGGAGTACATCGAGAAGGTCATCGCGCGGGAGCGGCCCGACGCGCTGCTGCCCACGCTCGGCGGCCAGACCGCGCTCAACGCGGCCGTCGCGCTGCACGAGGCCGGTGTGCTGGACAAGTACGGCGTCGAGTTGATCGGCGCCAATATCGACGCGATTCGTCGGGGCGAGGACCGGCAGCTGTTCAAGGATGTCGTGGCGGCGGCGGTGCTGCGGGCCGGCATCGTGGATACACCCGAGGAGGCGGCCACGATGGTGCCCCGGTCCCGGGTGTGCCACTCCCTGGACGAGGTGCGCGCGACGGTGGCCGAGCTCGGGCTGCCGGTGGTGATCCGGCCGTCGTTCACCATGGGTGGGCTGGGCTCCGGGATGGCGCACACCCCCGAGCAGCTGGAGCGCCTGGCCAGCGCCGGGTTGCAGGCCTCGCCGGTGCACGAGGTGCTCGTCGAGGAGAGCGTGCTCGGCTGGAAGGAGTTCGAGCTCGAGCTCATGCGCGACCGCAAGGACAACGTCGTGGTCGTGTGCTCGATCGAGAACGTCGATCCCATGGGCGTCCACACGGGAGACTCGGTCACGGTCGCGCCAGCGATGACGCTGACCGACCGTGAGTACCAGCGGATGCGCGACGTCGGTATCGCGGTGCTGCGCGAGGTCGGGGTGGACACCGGCGGGTGCAACATCCAGTTTGCCGTGCACCCGGCGACCGGGCGGCTGGTGGTCATCGAGATGAACCCCCGCGTCTCCCGGTCCAGCGCCCTGGCCTCCAAGGCCACCGGCTTCCCGATCGCGAAGATCGCCGCCAAGCTCGCCATCGGCTACACGCTCGACGAGATTCCCAACGACATCACCCGGCAGACCCCGGCGGCGTTCGAGCCAACCCTGGACTACGTGGTGGTGAAGGTCCCGCGGTTCGCCTTCGAGAAGTTCCCCGGGGCCGACGCCGAGCTGACCACGACGATGAAGTCGGTCGGCGAGGTCATGGCGCTCGGGCGCAGCTTCCCGGAGGCGCTGAACAAGGCGATGCGGTCGCTGGAGACGCCCCGCGCCGGGTTCTGGACCAAGCCCGACGCCTACGCGACGGTGGAGGAGGCACTGGCGGCGCTGCGCACCCCGCACGACGGGCGGCTGTACACCGTGGAGCTCGCCCTGCGGTTGGGGGCGACCGTGGAGCAGGTCAGTGAGGCCAGCGGAGGCATCGACCCCTGGTTCATCGACCAGATCGCGTCCCTGGTGGAGCTGCGCGAGGAGATCCTCAACGCGGCCGTACTGGACGAGCGGATCCTGCGCCGGGCCAAGCGGGCGGGCTTGTCCGACGCCCAGCTCGCCGCCCTGCGGCCGGAGCTGTCCGGTGAGGATGGGGTGCGCGCCATGCGACACCGGCTGGGCCTGCGTCCGGTCTACAAGACCGTGGACACGTGCGCGGCGGAGTTCGCGGCGAGCACGCCGTACCACTACTCCAGCTACGACGCGCAGACCGAGGTGGCGCCCTCCGCCCGGCCGAAGGTGATCATCCTCGGCTCCGGCCCCAACCGCATCGGCCAAGGCATCGAATTCGACTACTCATGTGTGCACGCCGTCCAAGCGTTGCGAAGCAACTTGCTTGGGCGGAACAAGCAGACAGCCGCCGAAGGCGACGATTTGGCCCCAGGCGCCGTTGGTGCCGAAGGCGCGCCCGCCGCAGGCGGATATGAGACCGTCATGATCAACTGCAACCCGGAGACGGTGTCGACGGACTACGACACCGCCGACCGGCTCTACTTCGAGCCGTTGACGTTCGAGGACGTGCTCGAGGTCTACCACGCCGAGGACTCCTCCGGCCGGGCCGCCGGCGGTCCGGGCGTGGTGGGCGTGATCGTGCAGCTCGGTGGGCAGACCCCGCTGGGCCTGGCCCGTCGCCTGGCCGCGGCCGGAGTGCCGATCGTCGGCACCTCGCCGGAGTCGATCCACCTGGCCGAGGACCGGGGGGCCTTCGGGGCGCTGCTGGCCGAGGCCGGCCTCATGGCACCGGCCCACGGCACCGCCACCTCGTTCGAGGAGGCGAAGCAGATCGCCGACGAGATCGGCTATCCGGTGCTCGTACGACCGTCCTATGTGCTCGGTGGGCGGGGCATGGAGATCGTGTACGACGATGCCACCCTGCGCTCGTACATCACCCGAGCCACTGACATCTCGCCGGAACACCCGGTGCTCGTGGACCGGTTCCTGGACGACGCCATCGAGATTGATGTCGATGCCTTGGTCGACGCCACCGGTGACGTCTACATCGGCGGGATCATGGAGCACATCGAGGAGGCCGGCATCCACTCCGGTGACTCGGCCTGCGCGCTGCCGCCGATCACGCTGGTCTCGGCCGACATCGCGAAGGTGCGCGCGTACACCGAGGCGATCGGGCGGGCCATCGGCGTCCGCGGCCTGCTCAACGTGCAGTACGCGCTCAAGGACGAGCGGTTGTACGTGCTGGAGGCCAACCCCCGGGCGTCGCGTACGGTGCCGTTCGTCTCGAAGGCGACCGGCGTCCCGCTGGCCAAGGCGGCCGCGCGCATCATGCTCGGCGCCACGATCGCGCAGCTGCGCGCCGAGGGGATGCTGGCGTCCACCGGCGACGGGGCCACCCTGCCGCTGGACGCCCCCACCTCGGTCAAGGAGGCGGTGCTGCCGTTCCGGCGCTTCCGGCGGACCGACGGCAAGGGAGTCGACAGCCTGCTCGGGCCGGAGATGAAGTCCACCGGTGAGGTGATGGGCATCGATGCCGCGTTCGGGCACGCCTACGCCAAGTCCCAGGCGGCCGCCTACGGGTCGCTGCCGACGCAGGGCCGCATCCTCGTGACAGTGTCCAATCGGGACAAACGCGGGATGATCTTTCCGGTCAAGCGGCTGGCGGACCTGGGTTTCAGCATCATCGCCACCGAGGGGACCGCCGAGGTGCTGCGCCGTCACGGGGTCGAGTGCGACGTGGTGGGCAAGCACTACCAGGAGGCGATGCGCAACGCGGTCTCGCTGATCTCCTCAGGCGAGGTCGCGTTGGTGATCAACACGCCGCAGGGGAGCGGGGCCCGCCAGGACGGCTACGAGATCCGGGTCGCCGCGGTGGCCGCCGACATCCCGTTGATCACCACGATCCCCGGGGCCGCGGCCGCCGTCATGGGCATCGAGGCATTGATCCGGGGCGAGATGGCCGTACGCCCCCTGCAGGAGCTGCACGCCGCCCTCCGCGCGTCGTCCGTCCCCCCGTCCCCTGTCCGTTGATCTAGGGCATAGAGTGGTGAACAGAGATCATCTAGCCACCCCAAGCCCTAGATCAACGACGGTGGGTGCGCGAGTGGGCTCGCGGGTGGG
>JADGGF010000132.1 GCA_019690055.1 Micromonosporaceae bacterium | reverse complement strand
GGTCCTCGTCCGAAATCTCCACCAGCCCAGTAGACGCCATGACCCACCCTGACACCTACCAGCGGCCATGTAAAGGAATTAACGACGCGGAACACTAGAAGCCGAAGTCGCCCCCGAAATCGCCACCGAAGTCTCCGGCGCCATAGTCGGCGTAGTCGGCCCCGGCGTAGTCGGCTGCGGCGTAATCGGCCGCCGGGTCAGCGGCAACGTCCGCCGCCCCCGCGTCGGCCGCCCCAGCGTCCACCGGCATGTCGGGGGTCAGCGCGTCCATGATCATCATCGTGCCGAGGAAGCCGAGCGCGCCGCCGGCCATGCCCGCCATGACGCTGCCCGCCATGCTCGGGCCCCGACGGTAGCCCTCGTACTGGTAACCCGGGCCACCCCGGCCACCGTAGGCGTACGGCTGCTGCGGCACCGGCTGCGGCCCCATGCCGACCCCGGCACCCACCGGGCCGGTCTGCAGGAAGGCGCCCGGCGCCGCGGCCCGCTGCCCCACCTTCTTGAGGATGGAGACGAGCCAGCCGTCCACTTCGGTCACCCAACCGTCCTCAGTGGACGACAGCCGCTCGATGTCGGCCGACGACAGGTCGTGCCGCTCGCCCGCGCCGGGAGCGGCCGCGAGTTCGGCCACCACGGTGAGGCCAGCCTCGGTGGGGGCGAGCAGGAAGGTCACCCGCGGGATGTGCGGGCCGAGCTGCTGTCCCTCGGGAACGGGTGCGTAGAACGTCACCGCCTGGGCCGCGGGCACCGGCAGACCGGTGAGCGTGCCGGGGCGTACCGCGTTGCCGGCGAACTTCGCCCCGATGGTGCCGAGCGCGTCCATGACGTGCTGCTGGACGTCCGACGCCTCGATGGCGACCGGGTCGAAGTCGCCCTTGGCGCTGCCCGAGGAGACCGTGAGCTCCGTGCGGACCCCGACGGTGAAGCCCGGCAGCATCTGTCCATACAGGACAGTGAACGGGGCGTGAGCGGGGACCGGAACGCTGAACGGCACCGAGTGCGTGGAGCCGCCCTGCAGGTGCAGGGCCCCGGCGACGGTCTGCCGGGCCAGCTCGATCTCACCGCCCTGACCCTGGACGACCAGGATCAAGGTGATCGATGAGATGTCGGTGTCGGACTTGACCCTGAGGTTGACCTGGCCGGTCAGTGAGCCGCCCGGCCGCCCGGGCGTCGGAGTAAGCACGGTGTCGGCCTCGACGCCGCCCAGGCCGAGCCCAGCGAGAAGTCTTCTCCAGACCATGTCCACGGTCTCCCTTCGCATGCGACATCGCCCACGCTAGCAATCCAAGCTGGGAGATAGCTGGGAGAGTCATTGCCTACGCCGCACCATTCGTGAGACCGTCGGCTCAGTTTGTCTCGCCCTCGCTCGGCGACCGACGCCGCCGTGCCGTGGCTCACTTACTCCGGCCGGATCAGGCCGTACTCGGCCCAGCAGGCGTCGGCTTCGGCGTCGCGGCCCTGCGCGCGCAGGGTTTCGTCGAGGATCTCGACGAGGATCGGTCGCCGCCGTGGATCGGGCAGATCAATCAGCGCTTGCCGGATCTCGGCCTCGGCCTCGGCCGGCCGACCGTCGTCCAGCAGGGCCTTGCCCCGCAAGGCTCGCGCCTCGCACACTCCGCGCATCTCGCCGATGGCGAGCCAGATGCTGATCGCGTCAGCCGCCAAATCCACGGCCCGACCGAGTTCGCCAGCGCGCCACAGGAGCATTCCCTCGTCGTATTTGTGCTTGGCCTGCTCCCAGCGCACCGGCTCCTCGTCGGCGGGCAGCCGGGCCAGGGCGGCGGCGGCGTCGGCCATCGCCGCCAGCCCGCGCTCGAGGCCTTGGGCGTAGGCCAGGGCGAAGGCGTGCCGGCGCCGGGCGCGCAGCTCATCGAACGGCAAGTCCTGCCGCGCGTACTCCTCGGCGGCGATGAGGTAGCGGGCCGCCGCCTCCTCGTCCCGGTCGAGCCCGGCGAGGATGTCGGCCGCCTCCTCGTTCATCCGGCCGACGCCGACGTGGTCGTCGACCCGCCGGTACTCCTCGGCCGACGCGTCGAGCTGCTCGATGGCCTCGTCCGGCATGCCGAGACGCCGGTAGGTGGCGGTGAGCAGCCGTCGGGTGGTTACGGCCGGCGACAGCTCGCCCGGGGCCGTCGGCGTGCGCAACCGGTAGGCCAGCTCCTCTTCGGCCACCGTGGCCGCGTCGAGAAACCGACCGCTGTTGAGGTAGGCGATGGCCAGCGCGTACCGCGCGTCCGCCGCGCCGGCCTCGTCACCGCGGGCGGTCCGGTCGGCGACCGCCTCGACGAGCACGTCCACGGCCTCGGCCGCCCGCTCGGTCTGGGCCAGCTCGACCGCCTGGTCGTACGTGATGCCGCCGCTCGGTGACGCGCCCAGGGCGCCGGGTCCGACCGTCTTGGCGAAGACGTCGGCCGTCTTCCCGCCGCTGCTGTGGCCACTGACAGGGCTGGTGTCAGTGCCACTGCTGAATCCGGAGGTCGACTCGGTCGGGCCGGTCGAAGGAGTGTCCGGTGTGGACACTGCCGTCGTTCGCCGGGCGGTCGGCGACAGGGGCAGGTAGTCGATCCACGGCTCGCCGTCGAGGATGGCCCGCACCTGCCGGCCCACGTGGTCTGTCCCATTGCGACGGTCGAACCGGGCGGAGATCTCGGTCGCCTGGGCCTCGAGTTGGGCCGCGAGGGTGGTCGCGGAGATCGGCTCGGGCGGCTGGCCGTCGTTGTGCGGGCGGAGCAGGGTGATCTCGTCGTCGGGGCGTCGCGCCTGTGCGCGTCGCAGGGCGAGCGCCGCCGAGGCGGCGAACATCATCGTGTCCCACGGTGAGGGCGAACGGTCCAGCCAGCCGAGGTGCCGCTCGACCATCTCCAGCGCGCGGGCCTCGTTGCCGGTGCGGGCGCAGAACTCGATGTGGTGGGCGATCTCGGCCAGGTCGGCGAGGCGGGACCGGTGGGCGAGGTAGGCGCGGCGATGGGCGTCGCGGGCCTGCTCGAGGCGGCCGGTGCGTACGTACGGGACCATGAGCGTGGCCAGCATGTCCTGCGGCTGCCGGGTGCAGGTCCACTCTCCAGATAGGACGTTGCTGCCGATCGCGATCGCCTCTTCGTCGCGGCCGATGAGCTTGAGCCAGTACGCCTTCATCTCCGGGTCGCACCCGCCGCAGTCGGACAGCTCGTCACGGGGCGCGGCGCACCACAGGTCGTAGTAGTGGGCGGCGGTGTCGAAATCGCCGATGTGCCGCGCGATGCGGTGACGCTGTGAGTAGACGGCGTGCAGCGAGTGGCCGGTCTCCTGCCACCGGCGCTCCATGTCGTCGAGCACCTCGTAGGTGCGGTCCAGTGGTACCTCCGGGCTCGAGGTCAGGGTGCCGACCGCGTACTTGAACTGCCACAGCAGGTCCGGGTAGAGGCTCTCGTACCTGGTCGGATTGCGGTCGAACTCGCTGACGCACCAGGCGAACGTCACCAGTGCCTTCGTCGGTTCGCCGATGTTCACATAGGACCCAGTGGCGTCCATCCGGGCCACGAACGAGAGGTCGGTCAGGTGCTGGGCGTCCGCGTGCGCGATGACGCGCTCGATCAGCGCGATCTGGCCGGGCCCGAACGCCATGTTCCGGGCCTGGTCCAGCAGCTGCCACAGTTGGCCCTCGCTGTAGCTCACCGTGCCTCCTCGGCTTGGTAGAAACGCCCCGCATCGTTGCGGCCGATGTCGGGAATCTCCGGGTCCGGCTCCCGGGCCGCGCCGCCCGAGCGCACCACGAACGTCTCCTGGAACGCGGCCGTTGCGCGCTGCGGCAGTCCCACAGTTGTGCCTCGGTGTAGCTCATCGAGACGGCTCAGGGCTGTCGACATCGCCACTCGCGGATCGGGCTGCGTCGAGGACCTCCAGGTACACCTCCCGGTCCGCGTCCTCGGGCAACAGGTCCAGCGCCCGCCGGGCGGCGGCCTCGGCCTCGCCCGGCTGGCCGGAGGTGAGCAGGATCTGGGCCTGCAGGAGGTGTGACTCGGCGGCCGCGCCCGGTGAGCCGAGCGCCAGCACCGCCTCAGCGGCCCGGGCGGCCCGCTGCGCGGCCTCGGTCGACCGCTTCGCCCCCCAGAGAACGTGGGCCCCGTCGTAGTCGAGCCGGGCCCGCGCCCACTGGACCGCCTCGTCGTCGGCCGGCAGCGTGGTCGCGACCGCGTCGGCGCGGGCCAGGGCAGCAACCGCCTCGTCACTTCGCCCGGCCCAGTGCAGGCTGAGGGCCGCGCGGCGCCGATTGGTGACCTCGGCGAGCGGCTCGTTGAGCTCGGCCCATATGTCGGCCGCCGTGAGGAATCGCCGCGCCGCCTCGTCGTCCTGGTCCGCGGCGGCCAGGATCTCCCCGGCTCGCTGCGCCACCTGGGCGACGACGCCCCGGTCCTCGCCCAGTTCCTCGGCGATGGCGTCGAGCTGCTCGATCGCCTCGGTCGGCTGGCCGAGCCGTTCGTAGATCGCGACCAGCAGCTCCCGCACCTCCGCGGCCCCGCCGGCCTTCTCCGTCTCCTCGAGGTGGCGCAGCCGGTAGGCCAGCTCCTCCTCGGCGACCTCGGCGGCATCGAGGAGCCGGTTGGCGTTCAGGTAGGCGACCGCCAGGCTGAATCGGGCGTACGACGCGCCCGGCCGGTCGCCGCGCGCGGTGCTGTCGGCGACCCGCTCGACGAGCTCGTCGATTACCTCGCCCGCGCGGTCCGTGTAGGCCAGCAACTCGGCCCGGGCCAGGCGGAACCCGGTTCGATGCTCCCCGTCGGCGTGGTGGGCGGCCGCCGCGAGATGGTCGGCGGCCTGGGTCACGTTCCCGATCAACCGCAGGGCCGCCGCGAGCGCGGCGTGGGCCTGGGCCGACTCCGCCGCCAGGCCGAGCGATTCCGCCAGCGCGACGGCGGCTGGTCCGGTCTGCAGAATCTCGTCCACGCGTCCCAGCACCGCCAGGACCGCGAGCCGGACGGCCGCGTGCCGCGCCCGCCCGGGTGGTGACGCCGCGTCGAGGCTGTCGGCGACGCGGTCGAGGACGGCCAATGCCTGGTCGGAACGCCGCGCGTGGTGGTGGACGATCGCGAGCCGGCTGGCTGCGGCGACGCGCTCCTTCGGCGAGCCGTGGGCGAGCAGCCACTCGGTCTGTTCGATGAGGGTCGGCAGCTCGTCGTCCCGGTCGCCGTCCCAGCAGATGGCGGCCGCGGCCCGCGCGAGGGCACGGTGCTCCCCTTCGGGGTCGCCGACGCTGGCGTACTCGCGGGCCGCCTCCCGGAACAGGTGCGCCGCGCCCTCGACGTCGTCGCGCAGCTGCGCGGCCCGGGCCTCGGCGAGCCGGGCCCGTTGCCGGGCGGTCAGCTCCCGGTCGCCGTACCGGGTGGCGAAGGCCTCCAGCGCCGCCGTGGCCTGGTCCATCCGGTACACCTCGTGATGCTCTTCGATGATGTCGAGGAGCTGGTCGGGATCGCTGGTCTCGGGGACGGCGACCGACGGGTCCGGAGCCTTGGTCGGCGTCGGGGTCTGGTCCGGTGCGGGACCGCCGGACGGAGCAGACTCCGGCGCGACGGCGGGCCAGGTCGCGCCGCTGGCGGTCCGGCTCCGCATCCGGGCGGCGGTCGGCGAGAGGGGTAGGTAGTCGATCCAGGGCTCACCGTCGAGAATTTCGCGCACCGTGGTGCCGACGTGGTCGGTCCCGTTACGGCGGTCGAAGCGCTCGGCCGCCTCCGTGGCCTGGTTCGCCAGCTCGGCGGCCAGGGCCGCGGCCGTGACGGTGGCCGCCACCCGATCGCCGTGGGCCGGGCGGTGGAGGGTCAGCTCGTCGTCGGGCTGCCGCTCCTGGGCGCGCCGCAGGGCCATCGATGCCACAGCCGCGAAGCGCATGGCGGCCCACGGCGACGGGGCGCGGTCCAGCCAGCCGAGGTGGCGCTCGACCATCTCCAGCGCCCGGGCCTCGTTGCCCGTGCGGGCACAGAACTCGATGTGCTGGGCGACGTCGTCCATGTCGGCCAGGCGGGACCGGTGCACCCGGTAGGCCCGGCGGTGGGCGTCGCGGGCCTGGTCGAGCCGCCCGGTGCGCAGGTACGGGACCAGGAGCGCGGTCAGTATGCCCTGCGGCTGCTCGAAGCAGGTCAACTGTCCACTCAGGACGGTATCGGCGAGGGCCACCGCCTCCTCGTACCGGCCGCGTCGGCGCAGCCAATAGGCCTTGGACGTCGGGTCGCAACCGTTGCAGTCGGAGAGGTCGTCACGCGGGGCGGCGCACCATTGCGCGTAGTACGCCTCGGCCGCCTCGATGTCGCCGATGTGCGCCGCCACCCTATGGCGGTAGGCGTAGACCGCGTGCAGCGAATGCCCGGTCTCGGTCCACCGCCGCTGCATGTCGTCGAGCACCTCGTAGGTGCGCGCCAGCGGTACCTCGGGGAATTTGGTCAGCGCGCTGACCATGTACTTGAAGTGCCACAGCAGGCTGCGGTAGTAGTGCTGGTACGCCGTCGGAGTGCGGTCGAACTCGGCCAGGCACCAGGCGAAGGTGGCGAACGACCGGACCGGCTCGCCGCTGTACACATAGGACACAGTCGCCTGCATGCGCGCGGTGAAGGCGAGCTGGGTGAGGTGCGCAGCGTCGGCGTGGGCGATGACCTGCTCGAGCAGGGCGTTCTGTCCCGGCCCGTATGGCATGCCGTACGCCTGGCCGAGCAGGCTCCGCAGCTGCTCTTCGGTGTAGCTCATGACGCAGACCGTCCAGTCAGGACGCTTGCTCAGGGTCGTTGGGGATGGCCCGCTCCAGCAGGCCGAGGAAGGACCGGTTCAGCAGGGCGGCGTCGGCGGGCCGGATCGGGTGGTAACCCATCAGCAGGGCCTGGCCGTAGAGCGCCTCGACCGCGACGCCCACCAGCTCCGGCTGGACCATGGTGAGCCGGCGCACCAGCGGGTTGCGGTAGTTGAGCACGAGTTGCGGCCGGACGTCCTTGGCTCCCCGGTCGATGGCCTCCAGGACGCCGGCCCACAGTGGGTCGGCCGTCTCGCGGGTGCGCTGCAGGTCACTGCGGAACGCGATGTCCCGGTCGACCAGGTAAGTGGCCGCCGTACCGGCTGGCTCGTACGAGCGCAGCACCACCTCGCAGCCGAGCGGGTCCATGGCCCGCTGGGCCGCGGCGAGGAAGGGGCGCAGGCTGAGCTCGAGCCCGGGATCGAGCGTGTCGAACCGGGTGGCCAGGTCGCTCGGGTCGAGCCGCTCCACCCGAATGCTGTTGTCCACCATCGGCAGCCGCTCGATGATGTCGGTGTCGTAGACGTACCCGCCATTGATGAGCGGCACATTCTGGGCGGCGGCGAGTCCGGCGAGCTGGCGGTACTCGTCCAGGGTCGGGCTGTACCGCAGCACGCCGTACCGCTCGCGGAACTCGGCGAGGGTGAGCGCACCGACGTTGGTCTCCAGCGGCAGCCACTGGTCGACCAACCGCAGCATCTCGTCGTCGTGCAGGGCCAGCGCCTTGACGCCGAGGCGATGGATGTCGAGGAACTCGGCCAGCCGCTTCGAGTCCCGGGCGGCGAGCCGGACCAGCCAACCGCGCAGCTGGTCGCCGATCGCCTCCCGGACCGTCTCGAGCAGGCTGTCCTCGTAGAGCGCTTCGCGGCTCGCCGTCGGACGCAGCTCGGTGGCGTCGACGACGCAGCGGGCGAAGAACGCCCAGTCCGGCAGGAGTCCGGTCGCGTTCTCGGAGAGCAGCATCCGCTTGAGGTAGACGCGGTGGCCGCCCTTGGCGAGCGGGTTGCTGGCCACGGGCAGGATGAAGGCCGCGCCGACCAGCCCCGCCTCGGGCACCGAGAGTTCCACGATGTCGAGCGGGTCGATGCCGAGGTGCTCGCGCGCGTACGCCCGCAACGCCAGGGCCCGGTTCTCGGCCAGCCACGGCGGCGTCTGGGTGATCAGCTCGTCGCCCACCAGCACCCGAACCGGCAGCAGCGAGCCGTACTCCTTGGCGAGCATCGTTACCATCGACCCGGTCAGCCACTGCTCGGCGTCGCGCCGGGGATGCAGCGTCACGGTGGTGCCCTGGGCGGGCCGCTGCTCGGCCGGCTCGCTCACCTCGTAGCGACCGTCGGCGTACCCGACCCAGCGGACCGTGGGGGCGTCGGCGGCCCGGGTCACCACCTCGACCGAATCGGCCACCACGAAGCAGGAGAGCAGACCGATGCCGAACTGACCGAGGAACTCGTGCCGGGCGAAGCCGAGCTCGTCGCGCTTGGACGAGCGCCCGATGGTGGCGAGCAGCTCGTGCACCTGCGCCGTGGTCAGCCCGATGCCGGTGTCGTGGATTCGCAGAGTGCCGTCGCCGGTGACGTCGGACGGCTCGATGCGGACCTGGTGCTCGACCGCGTCGTCGGGCTGCGCGGCGTTGCGCGCGGTGATCGCGTCCACGGCATTCTGGAGCAGCTCCCGCACATAGACGCGGGGACTGCCGTACAGATGGTGGCTGAGCAGGTCGACCATGCCACGCAGGTCGACTTGGAACGCGTGGGTCACCCGTCCTCCCCGGTCGGCGCCCTGGGTGGCGCCGACCGGCGGGGGTCGGGCGCCATCCAGTGGCGATGGTCAGCGCCGTCACCGTACCGAGACGCCGCCAATCGTGCCTACCGGGATCCCACGTCCGGGGTCCTCCGTCCGATACCCCCGTCAGGCCCGCCGGATCGTGTCGCCATCGACCGTGATCGGCACCGGGGGCAGGGGCCGCACCGCCGGTCCACTCGCCACCGACCCGTCCGCGATGTTGAACCGGCTGCCGTGGCAGGCGCAGTTGATCGTTCCGTTGGAGACGTCGGTGACCAGGCAGCCCAGGTGGGTGCAGACGGCGCTGAAGCAGGCGAAGGTGCCCGCGGTCGGCTGGGTGATCACGACCCGCGCGTCGCCTCGGATGGTCCCGCCGCCGACCGGGATCTCACTGACCTGGGCCAGCACGCCGTCGCCGGCCGGGTCGCCGCCGCCCGGGTTGCCACCGGCCGGCTCGCCGCCGGCGGGTGCGGCCGGCGGGTTGGCGGCCTCGTTGCCGTAGACCGCGCAGCCGGCCAGCAGGGCGACCCCGGTCGCCCCGGCTCCGGCGAGCACCGCCCGTCTGGTCGTTTTCATGATCAAACCTCTCAGAAGCTTGAATGGGACGTCAGAGACCCGAGATTCGAACGTCAGAACTTCACGCCGAACGTGGTGAAGAACCACAGCGATGAAGTCACGAAGAGCCCGGCGAGTCCGGTGAAGACCAGGCCGCCCACGAGTGGCAGGGCCCAGCCGGGGATGTTGCGGCGGGTCAGCAGGAGCATCTTGGTGGCGAACCCGCCGTAGAAGAAGCAGCCCAGTAGCGAGTGCACGAGAACCCGGGTGTTGTAGTCGCCGAAGCCCAGGGCGTACAGGCAGTGCAGCGCCACCGGGATCGACACCACGAACGCCGCTCGGCCGGACCAGCGGTGGACCGGGCCGGTCCAATCAGTGTTACGCATGCGAATCTTGCCGTACATGACCAGGGCCGAGAAGACCTGGAGCAGCGCCAGCAGGGCGGCCAGCGTGGCCAGCCAGACCTTGACCGTCTGCGGGCTGGAGAAGCCGGCGATGTTGACCGCGACGCCGGTCGGCTCGTGCAGCCGGCCGTAGACGCCCACGGCGGCCGCGACGAAGCACCCCACCAGCGCCGGCACGATCAGCGCGGTGTTCGTGATCCGGGTCGACTCCGGATGGACGGCGGTCGCGTCGGTGGGATTGGGGGAAAGGGGGTCCATATCTGCGCTCCTCATCGGGGG
>JADGGF010000131.1 GCA_019690055.1 Micromonosporaceae bacterium | reverse complement strand
CCCCCCTCGCGAGTGATCCCCCTCGCGTGTGGTCACCCACCGACGCTACCCCGCCGGCCCCCACCGCCGGGCGACTTCGGCGACGCTTGCGGAGCGGAAGCAGGAGAGACTTCCGCGACTACTCGTCGGCGACCACGCGGGTTCCCGCGACCCGGTCGTAGGGAGTGCGGCCGTCGCCGACGACGAGAGAGATGAGATAGATCAAGGGAAGTGCGTATGCGAGCGCCGTGACGACCCACACGATCGGGACCACCCTGCCGTCCCCGCTGCCCGTGACGAGGGCGATGACGGCGACGTGCCCGATCGTCCACGGCAGGCCGACCTTGAGTGCGTTGCGGACGAGCGCCCGGCCGAGGGTCACGCCCTCGCCGGTCCGCGCATCGACCACGCGCAGGCGGCGGATTCGCTTGCCCACCGAAGCGTGGCGCCGGCCCGCCTCGGCCCAGGCCAGACCGGCCACGACGGGCAGCACCACCACGACGGCCGACACCACGTTGAGCGCGACCACGCCGAGGGCAGCGGTGACACCGGCCACATAGAGGGGTACGCCGACCGCAGCCGTCACGGCCACCCAGGCGAGGATCACGAGCCAGTCGATCACCCACGCCGTCAACCGTCGCCACGCCAGCCTGACCACACTGGGAACGGTAACAACACAAGATCAGAACGACACCCTGGACAAGATCAGAACGGCACACCGGTCGGGCCCCGGTCGGCAGCGGTCCGGCTGCGCGCGAGCCGGCGACCCCGCTGGGCGTACCAGGACGAGAACAGCACCAGGGCCAGGAGCAGCTCGGCGAGATCAGCGCCATAGTACATCAGCATCGCCGCGCTCTCGAGCGTCCGCGCGTCGGTGGCCAGTTCCCCCGCCATCCGCCCGGCCGCGGCGTACAGGTACTTGGCGAGGACCGCGTGCGCCGCGGCGGCGGCGACCAGCACACCGACCCGCATCGACATCCGGGCGCGGTGCGGGGACGGATCGAGCCCGACCAGGGACCAGGTCAGCAGGCATCCGGCGGCCAGGTAATGCACCTGCACGGCCTGATCGACCACCGGGCCGGCGGCATAGAGCGGAGTGAGCAGGATGACATACAGCCCGCCCGTGCTGAGGACGAGCCCTGTGATCGGATGCGCGAGCATCCGGGCCGGCCGGCTGCGCAGCACGCGGATGATTCGTCGGCGCCCCACCGGTGGGCAGACGCGCAGCAGGAGCGTGACCGGTGCGGCGAGGACCAGGGCGAGCGGGGCGAACATGCCGAGCAACAGGTGCGACAGCATATGCGTGCGCGGATCTGTTGCCCAGAAATATGGAAATGTAGTGACAAAGGGCGACCCGACCCCGGCTACCAGGGCGCACCCGACCAGCCAACCCACGGTCCGCGACCGGGGCCAGCCCGGACGGACGCGCGCGGCCGCGGTGAGGTAGAGGACGGCCAGGACGAGCGCGAGCGGGAACGCGACGCTCCAGCCGGCCCCGGCGGCGTGCCCGGCGTGGGTGAGCGCCGGTCCGCCGGCGGGGAACGTCGGGGCGATCATGATCGAGGCCGGCGCTGGCCAGCGGCCACGGCGAGCACCACGCCAGCGACGATGAGGACCGCCCCACCGAGGTTCCAGGCGAGGTCGTAGGGCACCAGATCCACGCCGTAGCGGATCTGATGCGTCCGCAGCACCTTGTGGTCGACCAGGCCATCGAAGACCTGAAATACCCCAACACCAAGCAGGAATCCGCCCCACCCGGCCCGGGGCACGAGCGCGGCCCGGCGCCGCAGGTCGGCGAACCAGAAGAAACCGCCGACCAGGGCGATGAGGGAGCCCGCGTGCAGCAGCCCGTCGGAGAACAGCCCCACGGCCGGCGTGGACCGGTCGTAGAAGTGGTGCCAGGCCAACAGTTGGTGGAACACGATCTCGTCCACCGCGGCCATCACCCCGATGCCGATGACGGCGGCGGCGAGCAGGCTCGCCCGCGGGTCGGGTCCGACGCGGACGGCGGGACGGGTCACAACCCCGTCTCTACCGGGACGGGCCGACCGACGGGGCGTGTTTCTGCGATTGGGCCCCTTGCAGCCCTGACGGAACCCTAAGCCGACCGCACGGCGAGCCGACGGGCGACGGCCGCGGCGAAACGCTCCGCGGCCCCCGGCGCCGTGCCGACGAACAGCGACGGCTCGGTGAGCTCCACCTCGATGACGATCGGGCCGTCCGGGGTGTCGAGCAGGTCCACCCGCGCATAGAGCAGGCCCGACGCGTCGAACGGCAGCGCCCGTAGCGTGGCCTCGGCCACCGCCCGTTCCGCATCCGTGGGCGTCCGGGCGGTGATCCTCTCCTCGACGTACAGGCCACCACCATCCGTCCCCAGCACCGCCGGGTCGGGGCCGGAGAGCATCGGCCCCTTGCGGATCGCGTGGGAGTACGCGCCGCCCAGGTAGAGCAGCGCCGTCTCGCCGTAGCTATCGACCGACCGGATGTACGGCTGCACCATCGCCAGGCGGCCGGCCGCCTGCAGGCGGGCCACATGGGCCGCGGCGAGATCACGCTGCGCCGGCAGGGCGTAGCGACCCGTGTCGCGGCTGCCGATACTCACCGCCGGCTTGACCACCCACTCGCCCTCCGCCGGCGGCGACCACGCGTCGCCGGGCTCCACCCAGGTGGTGGGCACCACGGGTACGCCCGCGGCGGCGAGATCACGCAGGTACCGCTTGTCGGTGTTCCACGCGACGACCTCCGCGGGGTTGGCCAGGCGCGGCACCGACCGGGCCCAGGCGACGAACTCGTCCCGCCGCAGCGGGTAGTCCCACGTGTTGCGCAGGACCACGAGGTCGAACGCGGCCCAGTCCACGGCCGGGTCGTCCCAGACGGCGGCGGTGGCGTCGATGCCGGTCGCGGCGAGCGCCGGCAGCAGCAGCCGGTCGTCCGGATCGAGGTCGGGCAGTTCCCCGCACGTGGCGAGTGCGACAGAGGGGCGACGGCCGAGGGGGTCAGTCATGACCGAAGCATAGACTGGCCCTTACCATCGACCGCCGTCACCGCATCGGTTGTCAGAGATCGGTTATCAATCAGCGACTGAGGACCCGGCGGCCGCGGCCGGCCCACAGGTCGGTGGTCACCTGCATCTGCTCGGTGAGCTCGCGCTCCCACTCGTGCTCGACGTCGACTCCAGCCTGGGCGCAGGCGAGGCGGGCCGCCTCGGTCGACTCGGCGTACTGGTCGGCGGCCCGGGCACCGTCCCCGCCGACGAGGACGATCCGGGCGCCCTTGCGGCCGGCGTACTCAATGACAGCGGTGGCACCCCCGTGCCCGGCGGCGAACGCGCGCAGTCCGTGGACGAGGCCGGCCGGGGCCGTCGGCCCCTCGTCGGCCGCGTCGGCGACCGCCCGGAACCGCACTGACGCGGCCTCGGCCGCCTTCATGGCGGCGACCATTGAAGTCCTAGCGGCGATCGCGCGGCGGGTGTGCACCCCGGTATAACCATCAGCCATGCCGGCCACACTAAACGTGCACGAGCCGGACAGACGTGAACCTGACAGTACTCCGGGCAGAAGTGGTCAGACCCACCCCACAAATCTGTCCAAACCTCAACAATTCACCACCCATACGGTACAAAAACCCCGTAATTCCGGCGTTTCTGGGTGATACCGGACGGTCACCAGCCGACCAGCGTGCTGATCGCCAGCGCGACGAAGACCAGGGTCAGGTACGTGTTGGACCAGTGGAACAGGCGCATCGGGCGGGCCGGCTCATCCCGACGGATGCGACCGTGCATGCGGTGCGCCTCCGCCACGAACCCCCCACCCGCGACCAGCGCGGCCATCCCATAGAGCCACCCGGCGCCGAGCGGCACCGCCAGGAGCGAAGCGACCACCGTCAGCCAGCCGAAGACCACGCACTCCAGGCCGACCCGATGGGCGCTGGCCACCACCGGGAGCATCGGCACACCGGCCCGGGCGTAGTCGTCGACGAAGCGCAGCGCCAGGGCGTAGAAGTGCGGCAACTGCCAGAAGAACACGACGCCGAAGAGCGCGACGGCCTGCCAGGACAGCGAGCCGGTGACCGCGGCCCAGCCGATGAGGACGGGGGCGGCCCCGCACGCCCCGCCCCAGAACGTGCTCTGCGGGGTCCGTCGCTTGAGCCACAGCGTGTAGACGACGTCGTAGTAGACGATCGCGGCGGCGGTGAGCGCGGTGGCGAGCCAGTTCGTGAACACGGCCATGACCGCCACCGAGACGACGGCCAGCGTCAACCCGAAGATCAGCGCCGACCGGGGCGCCACGGTGTGAGCGGGCAGCGGGCGCCGCGACGTCCGGCGCATGACCTCGTCGATGTCGCGGTCGAAATAGCAGTTGAGCGCGTTCGCCGCGCCCGCGGCCAGCGCCCCGCCGACCAGCACGACCGCCACCAGGCCCAGGGGCGGCACTCCGCCCGCCGCCGCCACCATCGACGGCACCGCGGTGACGAGGAGCAGTTCGATGATGCGCGGCTTGGTCAGCGCGACGTACGCCCGCAGCCGCGCGGCCCACGAGACCGGCCGGACTGCCGCCGCCCTGTCGCTCGCCGCCGCGCGGGTCGCTGGCTCAATGGTCCCGGCCTGGTTTGTCGCTGGCTCGGTCGTCGCTGGCGGAGCCAGCGTCACCGAAGCGCGCCGGGGAGGGTCGACCTGCTCAGGCACCGGCGCCTCCGCCACACTCACGCAGGCCAGCCTACGGCCGCCCGGGCGTGGACCGGCCGCTGGGTGGCCCGGCCGAGATCGCGGTCACCAGGACGGGGCACGTCGACGGCTCGACGCACCCGCATCAGCGGGTCGACGTCGCGGAGGGCGACGGACGCAGATGCTCCTCGAGGAACTGCGCGATCGCGGCCCGGACCTCGGCCCCGGCGAGCGTGTCCGCCTCGACCAGCCCGACCCCGTGCTCGGGAGAGTCGACGATGAGCAGCTCGCGCAGCTCCTCCGGGGTCGCGTCATAGATGTCCTCGGCGTAGACGTCGTAATCCCCGTCGGCCTCCCCCGCGATGTACAGCGCCGGGGTCCCGAGCTCCACCGCGGCCCGCTCGGCGTTGACGCTGTCAAAGACCGACGGTGGCGAGACCGCGATCACGCCGTCCAGCGGCGGCCGGATCGCGGCGGCGGCCACGATGCTCATGGTGGCCCCCATCGAGGCCCCGATGACGACCACCCGCGGCGTCCCCCGTTCGCGCAGGTAGGTGACCGCGGTGCGGATGTCCTCCAGGTACGTCTTCGATTCGGTCGGTGACGAGGCCCCGAATCCGGCGAAGTCGAACGCGACGACGCGGTACCCCTGCTCGGCCAGCGTCATGGCGTACGGCAGCCACTGACACATGCTCGCGTCGCTCTGGTGGGCGAGCACCACACCCCGCGGGCCGGAGCCGAACTCGACCGCGGCGATCGCCAGCTCCGCGGCGTTCGTCAGGTGCAGCGTCCGCCCCTTCGTCGCCAGGTCGCGGCAGTCCACGCCGACCGGCGGCAGGCTGACGCTCGGGCTCGGGGTCGCGGGGATGGTCGGTTCCGGCTCGGTCTCCGGCGGCGTGTTCGGGTCGCAGGCCCCCGTCATGAGCAGCAGCCCGCTCGCCACCGCGACCAGCGTGCGGCGAAGACGGGACATGGCGAGCAGCCTCCACGGGGCGTGCGGGTGGGGTCGCCTGAGCCTATCGGTTACCGCCCGATCCCATCCCGGGTGCGCACGGTAGGTAGGGTTCGTCAATGTGACCTCACTCGACTGGACCGACCTCGACCGCCGAGCGGTCGACACCGTACGGACGCTGGCCATGGACGCCGTGCAGAAGGCCGGCAACGGCCACCCCGGCACCGCCATGAGCCTGGCGCCCGCCGCGTACCTGCTCTTCCAACGGGTGCTGCGGCACGACCCGAGCGACCCGCGGTGGCCGGGTCGGGACCGGTTCGTCCTGTCCGCCGGGCACTCGAGCCTCACTCTCTATATTCAGCTATATCTGTCCGGGTACGGCCTGGAGCTGTCCGACCTGCAGCAGCTGCGTCAGTGGGGCTCGCTCACGCCGGGCCACCCCGAGTACGGCCACACCGCCGGCGTCGAGACGACCACCGGGCCGCTGGGGCAGGGGCTGGCCAACGCGGTGGGCATGGCCATGGCCGCACGGCGGGAGCGGGGTCTCTTCGACCCGGACGCCGCCCCCGGCACCAGCCCGTTCGACCACGACATCATCGTGCTCTGCTCCGACGGTGACATCGAGGAAGGCATCTCCCACGAAGTCAGCGCGCTCGCCGGACACCAGAAGCTGGGCAACCTGCTCGTCATCTGGGACGACAACCGCATCTCGATCGAGGATGACACCGCCATCGCGACGTCCGAGGACGTGCTCGCGCGGTACGAGGCGTACGGCTTCCACGTGCAGCGGGTCGACTGGGTGCACCCCGACGGCTACCGCGAGGACGTGGCGGCGCTGTACGCGGCGATCGAGGCGGCCCGGGCCGAGACCAGCCGCCCGTCGTTCATCGCGCTGCGCACCATCATCGGCTGGCCGGCCCCGACCAAGCAGAACACCGGCAAGATCCACGGATCGGCCCTGGGCGAGGAGGAGGTCGCGGCCACCAAGCGGGTGCTCGGCCTGGATCCCACGCGGACGTTCGCGGTCGACGACGACGTGCTGGCGCATGCCCGGGCGGTGCGCGAGCGGGGCCGGGCCGTCCGCGCCGCCTGGCAGGAGAAGTTCGACGCCTGGGCGGCCGCGAACCCCGAGCGGTACGAACTGTTCACCCGCATCTCGGCCCGCCGCCTGCCGGAGGGGTGGACCGCCGCCCTGCCGACCTTCCCGGCCGACCCGAAGGGCGTCGCCACCCGGGCCGCCTCGGGCAAGATCCTCAACGCTCTGGGCCCGGTGCTGCCCGAGCTGTGGGGCGGTTCGGCCGACCTGGCGGAGAGCAACAACACCACGATCGAGGGCGAGCCCTCGTTCGCCCCGCCCGAGTTCTCCACGAAGGTCTTCCCCGCCGACTGGTACGGCCGGACCCTCCACTTCGGGATCCGCGAGCACGGCATGGGGGCGATCCTCAACGGCATCGCCCTGCACGGCGGGACCCGGCCGTACGGCGGCACGTTCCTCGTCTTCAGCGACTACATGCGCCCGGCCGTGCGGATGGCCGCCCTGATGAAGCTGCCGGTGATCTTCGTGTGGACCCACGACTCGATCGGCCTCGGCGAGGATGGTCCCACCCACCAGCCGGTCGAGCACCTGTCCGCGCTGCGCGCCATTCCAGGCCTGTCCGTGGTGCGACCGGCCGACGCCAACGAGACCGTGTGGGCCTGGCGGGGGGCCCTGGAGCACACCGACGGCCCGACCGCGCTGTGCCTGTCGCGGCAGAACGTGCCGACGTTCGACCGCACGAACCTCGCCGACGCGTCGGGCGTGCTGCGGGGGGCGTACGTGCTGGCCGAGGCCACCGGCCCGGACGGCGCAGCCGCCGCGCCGGCGGTCATCCTCATCGGCACCGGGTCGGAGGTCCAGCTGTGCCTGTCGGCCCGTGAGGTGCTGCAGGCGCAGGGCGTGCCGACCCGGGTGGTCTCGATGCCCTGCCAGGAGTGGTTCGCGGCCCAGGACGAGGCCTACCGCGCGTCGGTTCTCCCGCCATCGGTGAAAGCACGGGTCAGTGTTGAGGCAGGCGTGACCATGTCGTGGCACCATCTCGTGGGGGACACCGGTGTCTGCGTGGGCCTGGAGCACTACGGGGCGAGCGCGCCCTACCAGGTCGTCTTCGAGAAGTTCGGCTTCACCACCGACCGCATCGTGGCGGCGGCCCGGGAGGCGCTGGCGAGGACGGAGGGGGTTACGCCGTGACCGACAGACTCGGTGAGCTGCAGGCGGCCGGGGTCGCCATCTGGCTCGACGACCTCTCCCGGCAACGGCTGGCCAGCGGCGGGCTCGCGGCCCTGCACCGCGACCAGCACGTGGTCGGGGTGACCACCAATCCGACGATCTTCGCCAAGGCGCTGGCGGAGACGGGGCCGTACGCCGACCAGGTCGCCGATCTCGCCCTCCGGGGCGTCGACGTCGAGGAGGCGGCCCGGCTGCTCACCGCCTACGACGTCCGCTGGGCGTGCGACGTGCTGCGGCCGGCGTACGACGCGTCGTCCGGTGTGGACGGACGGGTGTCGATCGAGGTCGACCCGCGGCTGGCCCACGACACGGCCCGCACGGTCGCGGAGGCGAAGGCGCTGTGGTGGCTGGTCGACCGGCCGAACCTGTTCATCAAGATCCCGGCCACGGCAGCCGGGCTGCCGGCGATCACCGCGGCCCTGGCGTCCGGGATCAGCGTCAACGTGACGCTCATCTTTGGATTGGACCGCTACGACGCGGTCATGGACGCGTTCATGACCGGGCTGGAGCAGGCTCGCGCCAACGGGCACGACATCAGCCAGATCCACTCGGTGGCGTCCTTCTTCGTGTCCCGGATGGACACCGAGGTCGACCAGCGGTTGGAGAAGCTCGGCACCCCCGAGGCGCTGGCCCTGCGCGGCAAGGCCGCGGTCGCCAACGCGCAGCTCGCCTACGAGCACTACGAGAAGGCGTTTTCCACCGACCGGTGGGCCGCCCTGCGCGACGCCGGGGCCCATCCGCAGCGCCCGCTGTGGGCGTCGACGTCGACCAAGAACCCCGACTACCGGGACGTGGTGTACGTCGAGGAGCTGGTCGCGCCCGGCGTGGTCAACACGATGCCGGAGCCGACCATCCACGCCTTCGCCGACCACGGAGAGGTCAAGGCCGGGGTGGTGCAGGCCTCCTACGAGCAGGCCCGGGCCACGCTCGCGGCCCTGGCCGGGCTCGGCATCGACTACAACGACGTGACCGCCACGCTGGAGAGTGAGGGCGTGGCGAAGTTCGAGGCGTCCTGGGCCGAGCTGCTCGCCTCGGTGCGTACCCAACTGGAGGCCGCGCGTGGCTGAGCCGGAGAGCGCGGCCGGGGCCGCGAGCCAGGAGGTCGAGTCCGCCGCCGGCCTCATGGTGTGGGGGGCAGGAAGCGTTCCGGGGGCGGCGTCGGCGCAGCAGGAGCTCGTCGAGGCCGGTGCACCGGGCCGGCTCGCCGCCAAGGACGCGACCCTGTGGGGTCCGGCCGCCGAGGCCGAGGCGTCGATCCGACTGGGCTGGGTGGACACCTTCCGGCGCAGCCGGGACCTGCTGCCCCGGCTGGCCGCGCTGCGCGACGAGCTCCCGCCGTACGACCACGTGGTCCTCGCCGGGATGGGCGGCTCCTCGCTGGCCCCGGAGGTGATCACCCGTACGCTCGGCGTTGAGTTGACCATCCTCGATACAACCGACCCGCACCAGGTGCGGGCCGCGCTCGCCGACCGTCTCGACCGGACGGTCGTGGTCGTGGCCAGCAAGTCGGGGTCCACGGTGGAGACCGACGCGCACCGCCGGGCGTACTGGCAGGCGTTCGTCGACGCCGGCGTCGCGAACCCGGCCAGCCGGTTCGTGGTGGTGACCGACCCCGGCTCGCCGCTGGAGGCGGTCGCCCGCGAGGCGGGGATGCACCTGGTGCTGGCCGACCCCGACGTGGGCGGGCGATACAGCGCGCTCACCGCGTTCGGGCTGGTGCCCGCCTACCTGGCCGGGGTGAAGGTCGCCGAGCTGCTCGACCAGGCCGAGGAGGTCGCGGGATCGCTGAGCGCGGACGGCGCCGGCAACCCCGCGCTGGCCCTGGCGGCAGCGCTCGGCGGGGCCGCCCGGGAAGGCCGGGACAAGGTGGCGCTGGTCGACGACGGCACCGGCATCACCGGGCTCGGCGACTGGATCGAGC
>JADGGF010000776.1 GCA_019690055.1 Micromonosporaceae bacterium | reverse complement strand
GGACTCCCTCCTGACGCCTGACGGCAAGGGGCGGCGCGCTCGCCTTACACCGTGTCCGGGTCCAGGTACAGGCAGAACGGGTGACCGACCGGGTCGAGCAAGACCCGCACGGATTCCTGCGGCTGGTACTGGGCCAACTCCGCGCCGACGCTGATCGCGTAGTCGACCGCCGAAGCCAGGTCCTCGACCTCGATGTCCAAATGCATTGAGATCTGCTGATGACCTTCAGTCGCCGGCCACACTGGACGGACGTAAAGCGGCTCGTGCTGGATGCCGATGTAGTAGCCCGCGTCCTTGGCGGGAGCGAGCGCGGCCCACGTGGCGTCCTGATTGAAGACCTGCCAGCCGAGCAACCGCGCGTAGAAGTCGGCCAGGGCCGGTACGTCCGGGGCGTCGAGCACGACCCCCCACCAGGGGGTCTTGGTCCGCAATGCCATGGCGGCCACCCTGCCACGACCCCACCGGAACGTGCCACGGCTCACCATGTCGCAAATCGGAGTTGCGCTGACCGCACGTTCGTGCTTTTCTGGGGAGCATGAGCAAGGGGGAGGCGACGCGCCAGGCGGTGCTCGACCAGGCGGTCGAGGTGGCCCGCCAGGTCGGCCTCGGCGGGTTGACCATCGGCCGACTGGCCGAGCAGGCCCACATGTCCAAGAGCGGCCTGTTCGCCCACTTCCGGTCCAAGGAGGCGCTGCAGCTTGCCGTGCTCGAGCACGCGCGCGCCGACTTCGAGGCGCACGTGGCCCGCCCGACGCTGAAGGCCCCGCGTGGCGAGGCCCGGCTGCGGGCGCTGTTCGACCACTGGGTGCGGTGGATCGGGCTGCCCGGCGGCTGCCCGTTCGTGGCGGCCGCGACCGAGTTCGACGATCAGCCAGGGCCGGTGCGGGACCGCGTCGTGCACGACCTGCGCGATCTCTTCGACATGATCAACACGATCTTCCGCACCGGGATCACCGAGGGCCAGTTCCGCGCCGACGCCGACCCGGAGCAGTTCACGCAGGACTTCTACGGCGTGATCCTGGGCTACCACTACGTGCGCCGCCTGTTCGGCGACGAGCAGGCCGAGCAGCGAGCTCGCCGCGCGCTCGACGCCCTCATCGAGCAGGCTCGCCGCCCAGCCTGACCCCTGCCCCACCACCCGCGAGCCAGTCACCAAACCGAGCCAGTCACCAAACCGAGCCAGTCACCAAACAAGCCAGCGAACCTGGCAC
>JADGGF010000130.1 GCA_019690055.1 Micromonosporaceae bacterium | reverse complement strand
CGGTGCCCGGAGCCGTGCGGGTGCGACGAGCACGACGACGCGTCAGCGCCGGCGTCCGGCCTCCCGCAGCCAGCGGACGAGCCCGGCTGCGCGGGCCGTCGCGGCTCCGGCCGCCCCGGCCGACACCGATGGCCTGGTCCCCGTCACCGGAATCCTCGACCTCCGGGACAGCTTCGCCTTCCTGCGGACGTCGGGGTATCTGCCGGGGCCGGGTGACGTGTATGTGTCGATGACGCATGTCAAGAAGTACGGTCTGCGGCCGGGGGATGAGATCACCGGGGCGGCCCGGTCGGGTAGTGGTGAGCGCAATGAGCCGTTGGTGCGGGTGGACGCGGTCAACGGTATGCCGCCGGAGATGGCGCGGCAGCGGCCGGAGTTTCATCAGCTCACGCCGCTGCATCCGCAGGAGCGGCTGCGGTTGGAGACCGAGCCGCACCAGATGATCGGTCGGGTCATCGACCTGGTGATGCCGATCGGCAAGGGGCAGCGGGCGCTGATCGTCTCGCCGCCGAAGGCGGGCAAGACGACCGTGCTGCAGGCGGTGGCGAATGCGATCGCGGCCAACAACCCCGAGTGCCACCTGATGATGGTGCTGGTCGACGAGCGGCCCGAAGAGGTCACCGACATGCAGCGCAACGTCAAGGGGGAGGTCATCGCGGCCACCTTCGACCGGCCGCCTTCCGACCACACGCTGCTGGCCGAGCTGGCCATCGAGCGGGCCAAGCGCCTGGTCGAGCACGGCCAGGACGTGGTGGTGCTGCTGGACTCCATCACCCGGCTGGGCCGGGCCTACAACCTGACCACCACCGGCTCCGGCCGTACCCTGTCCGGCGGTATCGACACCACCGCCCTGTATCCGCCCAAGCGGCTGCTCGGCGCCGCCCGCAACATCGAAAACGGTGGCTCACTGACCATCATCGCCACCGCCCTGGTCGAAACCGGCTCCCAGATGGACAGCGTCATCTTCGAAGAGTTCAAAGGCACCGGCAACGCCGAGCTCAAACTCGACCGCCGCATCGCCGACAAGCGCGTCTTCCCCGCCATCGACATCGAAGCCTCCGGCACCCGCCACGAACACGGCCTGCTCACCCCCGCCGAACACGCCGTCGTCACCAAACTCCGCCGCGCCCTGCTCCCCCTCGGCGCCGGCAACGCCATCGAACAACTCCTCGACCACCTCCGCCGCACCAGCAGCAACACCGAATTCCTCACCACCCTCGCCCGCACCGCCACCGACAGCCGCAGCCGCTGACGCGAGCGGCGGCAATGTAGTCAGGGCCGGACTGCGGTCAGGGCTGGGACGCGACCAGGATGACGATGGGGACGCCGACCAGCAGGGCGGCCGCGATGACGACGACATAGATTCCGCCGAGGAACATGCCGTTGCCCGTGTCGGATTGCGCATCGGGAAGCATCAACTCGACCTGCTGCGGGTCCTGTGGAAGGTAACGGATGGGAACGGTGGTGCCGACAGCGAACCCAGGGCCGGACAGTGCGGGGCCTTCCGCCGTCACGACGGCGCCAGCCGCCGTGTGGAACTGCAGTATCGGCACCGACGTCTGCCATTGACGGCCCTTGTCGTCCACGAGGTGCGTTTCGTCGCGGGTCGCGACCACAATGGCGAGCCCGCTGACCGACTCGTGCTGCATCTGCCGCCAACGCCGTCGACTCCGCGCACCCCGGCGGATCATGCGGATACCGCCGAACAGGCCGATGCCCGCGACGGCGAGGATGAACAACCACATGAGGCCGGTCACCGGGTCGGGCCACAGAGCTGCGATGGCTTCGTTCACATCGTGCACCCTACCGAAGGCCCTTCGATGTGCAAGGGTGTAAGGACGTCACTTCTCACCTGGCCCCGCAGGGCACAGGTCGGTGACCTACATGTACAGCCGCGCGGGAAGGAAGTGGATGTCGTTGGGTGTCGCGATCGCCGGTAGCAACCCGTGTGGCGGGATCACACCGCCCGGAAGCCGCTCCGGGTCGAGGTAGGTCACGCTGGCACGGGCATCAACGCCACCCGTGAGCGAGACAGGTATGGGGTGGCGGTAGAACTCGGAATCCTCATCGCGCAGCAGGTCTCCGAACCGGTTGGCCTCCGGGTCCGGCTGGCGGTAGTCCCGGCACTGGCGCAGGCGCTGGACCAACTGCTGCACATAGCCCCCGTCGAGCGCGTAGCGGGGGTCGGTGGTGAAGGCCACCACGGCCGGCGCAAAAGTGGACTGCTGGGGGTCGTAGAGCACCGCGTTGGCCTGGACGACGCCGGCCAGCACGAGCGGCGAGTTGGCCATCTCGTGCTCCCATTCCCGTGTCGCCTTCCGCAGGAACTTGAAGGGTCGGCCGCAGATGGCTTCGACGTCTGCGTTGAGCTGCCGGGGCACTCGAGCCCAGTAACTAATCCGGTCGATGTTCACGCGCGCAGTGTAGTAACGAACTCTTCGGGCGGCAGACACAATCATCCAGCGCCGGACAACGCCGGACAGCACCAGACAGCACCGGACAGCGTCAGACAAGGTTGAGCCGGGCCGGATCAGGAACGGCCCGGAGGGCTCTGCAGGCCATGACCATCCACCTGCGACTCATGCGGCTGGAGTGGAGCCGGGCGCGGTCATGCCTGGCTTGCCGGGGTCGGCGCGGACTCCTCAGCCTCAATGGCCTGCGGTGTAAAGACCAGCGGGTCAGAAGAGGACGCGGCGGCGGAAGGCCCGCAGGCCGAGGCCAATGAACAGCACGGCGAATCCGAGCAGAACCGGCATGATCACGTAGAGGCGCATGTGCGGCGCGTCGGTGAACGCGGCACGCATTCCTTCGTTCACGTAGATGAGTGGATTGGCGAGCACGATGGTCTGCAGCCAGTGCCAGCCGCCGACGGTGACGGGCGCGAGTCTTGCCCACTCGTAGTAGGTCCCGCCGAGGAAGGTGATGGGCAAGACGATGAACCCGAACATCAGCCCGATGTTGCGGGCCTCGAACACCGTACCGAGTAACAGGCCCAGTCCGGCCATCGCGACGCAGGACAGGGGCACGAGCGTGACGATGAGCAGCCAATGTGGCGCCAGGTGTGCCTCGACCCCGGGTGCGTGCACGACCGCGGCGATGGGCAGGACGATCAGCGCCGAAAGCAGGCCCTGCGCGGCCCCAGAAACCACCTTGGCCACCGCAACCAGCCAAATTGGACACGGCGCCTGGACCCGGTCCTCGATCTCCCGGGTGTAGCCGAACTCCTGCGCCATGGTCAGCGCCACCGACTGGACACCCTGGAACATGACCGAAATGCCCACGACACCGGGCACCAGGACGGTGGCGAACGCGGACTGCGCCTGGCCGCCGCCACCCACGCCTTGGCCGATCTTGGGAAAGATGTAGAGGAAGACGAAGCACAGCAGAAACGGCTGCATCACCGTACGGAGCGCGAACTCGGCCATGTGCTTGCGCAGCACGATCAGGTCGCGCAGCAACAGGGCCCGAAACGCGCGGAGGCTCGACACAGCGACGGACATACGCGGCACTGTGCTGATCCGTTCGGCGGCGGTCACTTCTCGCGCAGGTCCTTTCCGGTCAGCTCGATGAAGACCGTCTCGAGGCTGGGTTCGGATACCGACAGGTCCGTCAGCGTCATCCCGGCGTCCTCCACGGCGTGCACGACCCGGGCAGCCAGGTGCTCCGACGCGGCGAGGCGAACCTGCACGCCACCATCGGCGAGCCGGACACCCGTCACGCCCGGCAGCTCGCGACGGAGCAAATCGGTCAGCCTGTCGGGGTCGCCGCCAGCCCTGACCGTGACGACGGCTCCGGCGCTGACACTTCGCTTCAGTTCAGCGGGGGAACCGAGCGCGACGGTGCGACCGTTGTCGATGATTGCGATACGGTGGCACAGGCGGTCCGCCTCATCCATGTTGTGCGTCGTGAGGACGATCGTCTGGCCGTCCCGGTTGAGCTCGCCGAGCAGCTCCCACAGGGCGAGGCGGCTCTGTGGGTCCAGGCCCGCGGTCGGCTCGTCGAGGAACAGCACCGCCGGCCGGTGCATGATGGCCCGGGCCACCATCAGCCGCTGTGCCATCCCGCCGGAGAGGGCGTACACCGAAGCCCGCGCATAGTGGGCGAGCTGGAACCGCTCCAGCAATTCGTCGGCGAGACGACGGGAGGCGGCCGCGGCGATGCCGTACAGGCGACCGTGCAGATACAGGTTCTCCCAGACGGTCAGTTGCCGGTCCAGGGTGTTCTGCTGCGACACTATGCCGGTCAGCTGCTTGGCCAGCGCCGGCCGGGCCACGACATCGACATCGCCGACATGGGCCGACCCGGACGTGGGCACGACCCGCGTGGTCAGCATCCCGGCCGTTGTCGTCTTGCCCGCACCGTTGGGGCCCAGCAGCCCGAATATCTCCCCCGCGCCGATCTGGAGGCTGAGCCGGTCCACCGCCGGCGTGGTGGAGCCCCGGTACACCTTGGTCAGGTCGACCGTACGGATCATGACGCCTGTCCGGCCAACGCCGGCTGGCTCGACCGCCTCGCCACCCACACCAACACTCCCGTGATCAGGACGCACGACCCTCGCGCCCTGGGCCGCTCACGACGCCGCCGAACGTTGCACCGGCATTTACTCTCGTGTGCTAGAAGATTTAGATACGTCTTTCGACGAGACGGGTGCTAGTGAGCCTGCTGATCCGGCGAAGCCGCGCGAGCCGACCGGACCGCGTCCGCTTTGGACACTCGGCCGTCTCCGGCGGTGGGAGCGAGGGTGGTCGCGCCGCGACCGGGCTGGTCGAAGAAGCGCAGCAGCTCCACGGGGAAGGGCATGACGAGCGTGCTGTTCTTCTCGGCGGCGACCTCGGCGACGGTCTGCAACAGGCGTAACTGAAACGAGCCGGGAGTCTCGGACATCGTCCTCGATGCTTCGGCCAGCCGGCGGGCGGCCTGGTACTCGGCGTCCGCCGATATCACCCGCGCGCGTCGCTCCCGCTCCGCCTCGGCCTGCCGCGACATCGAACGCTTCATGGTGTCGGGCAGGGCGACGTCCTTGACCTCCACCCGCTCCACCAGGAGTCCCCACGGCTGCTCGGTCGGGGCGTCGATAGCGGACTTGAGTTCGGCGTTCACCCGCTCGCGATCGCTGAGGAGCGTGTCGAGATCGGTGCGGCCGATGACCGACCGCATGGAGGTCTGGGCCACCTGAAGCACCGCGGAGGCGTAGTCACGGACGTTCACCAGTACCTTCACCGGATCGACGACCCGGTAGTAGACGACCGCGTCCACCGTCAGGGTGACGTTGTCCCGAGTGATCGCCCCCTGCGGGGGAACACCGATCACCGTCGTCTGCATGCTGACCTTCACCATCCGGTCAGCGATCGGGACGATGAACCGAAGCCCTGGCTCACGCGGCCCACCCAGCACGCGACCGAATCGGAAGACCACTCCGCGCTCGTACTGCTGCACCATGCGCACGCTCATCGCGAGTGCAATCAGGACGACGATGCCGACAACGACGGCGACGACGACTGCGGCTGTCATGAACCCCCGATCCCGCTTCGTTGTCCGTGTCCCGGTCATGCTATGTGGGCACCCCGCCGCTGGGGGCCCGTACGCCGGCAAGCCGATCGAGCCGAGCACCGCAAGAGCCGCCAACTCGCGCCCGGCAACCCGATTGGGGTACGTCATGGCCTCACCCGGTGGTGTCGCCGGATGCGGAAGACGATGAACGCCACGACCGCAATGGCGACGACGACCACGGTGGTGATTTCGCCGAAGCGGGCGGCTGCGGTTCGGTAGGCGGCCCCAGTGGCGTACCCGAGCACGACGGAGGCGATGCCCCAGAGCAGGCCCCCCGCCGCGTTGTACACGAGGAACGTGCGGTAGCGCATGTGTGCCGTTCCGGCCAGGAACGGCATGGTGGCGCGAAGAAACGCTACGAACCGACTCAGGAGTACTGCTGGCCCGCCGCGGCGGGCGAGGTAGGCCCGCGCCCGGTCGACGCGCTCGCGTCGCCGCTGCAACGCTCGGGTGGAGAGCAGGCGTACGCCGTAACGGCGACCGATCTCGTAGCCGACGCTGTCGCCGACGATCGCAGCCACGACGACAACGCCCGTCATGGTGCCGAGATCCGTGTGGCCGACGTTGGCGGTGACGCCGCCCAGGATGGCGGCGGTTTCGCCGGGCAGGAGGAAACCGATGAGCAGGGCGTCCTCGGCGAAGACGATCAGGGCCACGGTGACGTAAACCCACAGGGCGGGCACCTGCGTGAGCTGTCCGAGCAGTCCCGTCATCCCGGCACCACGGTGGAGCTGCCGATCACCAGGCAAGCCACGACGAACAACTCCGCGCCATCCTGGCCACCGTCCGATCGCCTCTGACGATTACACGGTGGCTCGGTCGGCTCGCGAGTCATGAACCAGGGGACTCCGTCCACATTGGAATAACAGGTCATCGAGGTCGGAGCGATGCCCGGTCTTCTCTCTGCTGCGCTGGGCCATCGACAGATACGGTCGTGGGGGAGGCCCAGCGTGCCCGGTGCCCTGGTCCGGCCGGGCGTCGACCATCGGTAGCCGTACCAATCCATGACGGGTCGTTGCGCGTGCAATACGGTGCCCTCTGTACCGGCCGATGAGGCCTCACGATCACCTGCAAATCAACCATCAGTCGATCGCTTACTGGTACCACGTGGACGGGCGCAGGGGCAGCGCAAGAGATGCGTCATCGTCCGATTGGGACTGCCTGCTCAGCCTGACATGACGACGCCCGCGGGCCTCTCGGCAGGACAGGAGATGGCGTGCGGGCTGACCACTAGGTGTTGCGGCGCACGGGAATGACGGCTCTTGCCCCGGAACCCCATTGCATGATGACCGGTGGGTGTGAGTAGTGTTGACGCCATGTCGAGCCCTGAGGCAGCCAAGGTGGGGGCTTTCGGTCACGCCGTCAGCCCCCTGAACCGCTGAGTTCAAAGTTCGCTTCCCAGCAGTCTTCGCTGCACGGGACGTTTGCGTGCACGCCTTGGGGTGCTGGCCGCGGTGACGAGACGTCTCCTCTCCCTTCTCGCTCACCTCGGAGCTCTTGATGCCTCTCGCGCTCTACCTGCTGGCCGTGGCGGTCTTCGCCATGGGCACCTCGGAGTTCATGCTCGCCGGCTTGGTGCCGGACATCGCCACAAGCCTCAACGTGGCGGTCGGAGCCGCCGGGCTCCTGACCTCGGCCTTCGCTGTCGGGATGATCGTCGGCGCGCCACTGATGGCGGCGCTTGCGCGCCGGTGGCCGGCCCAGGCCAGCCTGTTGACCTTCGTGCTGGTTTTCGCCGTGGCCCATGTCGTGGGCGCGCTCACGACGAGTTTCACGGTTCTGCTTGTCACTCGCGTGTTCGCCGCCCTGGCCAACGCGGGCTTCTGGCCGTGGCATTGAGCATTCGCGCCGCGGCCCGCAGCGTCGATGGACCCCGGCCGCCATGCCCGGACGACGGCCAGAGCCCGGGGCATGGCGTACCGCGGTTATCGTCGAAAGCATGCTGCAGGCGACGCGGGTGGGCGCCTTCTCGTCCTCGTATGACATCACCCTCGACGGCCAGCCCCTCACGCGCTGGCACAAGTCGATGTGGCGGGTCGGGGGTTCGTTCACGCTCCAGGGACAGCGGTACGACCTCCGCAGCAACTTCTGGGGCACGTCGTTCACCATGGCCGACCAGTTGGGAGCGGTCGTGGCGACCGCGGCCAATCCGAATCGCCGGCAGTGGACTATCGTGGTCGGGCCCCACCGGTATGAGTTCCGGCGGCGAAGCTGGTGGCGGCAACACCACGATCTGATCGTCAACGGGCGGGCGGTCGGCTCCGTGCATCGCCCGAGTGCCTGGCGCAGCACCGCAGTGGCCGACCTGCCGACCATGCCCCTGGCCGCCCAGGTGTTCGCGCTGGTCGTCGCACTCACCACGTGGGACAACGCCGCGGCCGGTGCCGCCGCCAGCGGTGCGACGGCCGCCGCCATCGGGGGCACCTGACCGTCACCACCCGGGTCAGGACCTTCCCTGGTGTTGCGCCCTGGAGCCAGTTCTGCCAGCGTCGGCCCACGCGCAGTTGACCATGCCCTCTCTATGCGCAAATGTGTCGATGATCTGGAATGCTCGCTTCTGCCAGCAGCTCGGGTGTGCCATACCTGGACAGGGGTAAATGCGCCCTGTGCTTGACACCCGTCCGGTCATCGCTTGGACTCGCGGGCGGGAACCGACGAACCGGCCAGCCGCGGATTCTGGCTGCGGGCCGCCGCGTAACGGGCGGCGACCTCAGGGCCAGTTGACGTCCTCCCGAATCGCCTTGACGAAGTCCGGCCATACGTTCTTGTGCGGCAGGTAGTAGGCGTGCTCCCACGCGTCGATCTGCCCGTTGATGCGCGGCTCCAGCGCCCCGTAGTCGTACGGCAGATCAGGCAACGTGTACCGGCCCACCAACCAACTCCCTCGTAGCCACTCGGATGGCTGCAACAGCAGCCCGGCCACGGCCGGGACAAACTCATCGATCAACGTCCACAACTATGGCGCCGTCCGGGCCCGACGCTCGACGAGCGGGTCGGTGTGGCGCAGGTAGGCCAGGTGCCGGCAGGCGTGGACCGCCACGTCGTCCGTCGACACCGTTCCGATCCTGGCTTTGGCCGGCTTGGCCGTGATACACCCGATGCTCGCCCTCGTGGCACTGCCGTTCGTCCTGCTCGTCGCCTCGGTTCCGTCGTGGCTGCTCGGCCGCGCCCAGCGGCAGGGCCAACAGCTGCGCGAGGAACTTGGCGAGCTCGGCGCGGCCGTGGTGGACACCGTGCAGGGCACCCGAGAGATCCTCGCCGCCGGCGCGCAGCAGCGGACTCTGGACCGCATTCAGGCCCAGCATCGCGGCATCCTGAAGGCGAGCATCGACCACGGCCGCCGCTCCGGCGTCGAACAGGCCGCGACCGACGCGCTGGTCGCTCTCGCGGTGGTCGCGACCTTCGCCGTGGCCGCCGTGCTCGCCGTCGACAACGCCATTCCGAACGCCGCCCTGCCGGTCGCGGCCGTCCTCGCCACCGGCGCGTTCGCTCCGCTGATCACGGCAGCATCCGCGTCGGCGGGCACGACGTACGCGAGTTCACCCAGGACGACCTGCGCGCTCTCATGGCCGTCGTGCCCCAGGACGTGCACCTGTTTCACACCACCGTGCGGGAGAACATCCGCCTGGCCCGCCCCGACGCCACCGATATCGACGTCGAGCGGGCCGCCGAGGCGGCCGGTGCCACCAGCTTCATCACCGCGCTCCCCGACGGATGGCAAACCGTGGTCGGCGAACGCGGTGCCGGCCTCTCCGGCGGACAACGCCAACGCATCGCCATCGCCCGTGCTCTCCTGCGTGACGCGCCGATCCTGATCCCCGACCAGGCAGTGTCCAACCTGGACACCGAGGCCGAACGTGACCTGCACACAGTGCTGCGTGGCTAGCGGCCGGACCACGATTCTGATCGCCCACCGGCCCTCCACCATGCGCCTGGCCGACCGGATCATCGTTCTCGAGCACGGACGAGTCGCGCAGATCGGCACCTACGACGAGCTCATCGAGTACGACGGGGCCTTCCGCCGGCTTCTGCGCCAGAGCCCGAACTCACCAACGGCTTGACCAAGTCTGATCTCCGGTCGGTGGGTTCGGGTGGGCAACCCGTAGCCGTCGCTGGATCGGGCAGTGCGTACGTCCGCTCCGGGAGAACCAGGCCTGTGCGGTGGGGTCAGGGCCCGACGTGCCGGGCCCAGGTCCCACCGCTCGCACGGGCGGCCCAGGAGTGAGTGGTAGCGTCACGCCAGGTCCGAGTG
>JADGGF010000129.1 GCA_019690055.1 Micromonosporaceae bacterium | reverse complement strand
CTTCCGCGTCGATACGCCGCACGGCGAGGCCGAGGTCGCCCTCGACCAGCCGCGGCAGCCTATCGGCGTGCTGGTGCTCGGTCACGGGGCATCCGGCGGCGTTGACGCACCCGACCTCGTCGCGGTGCGCGACGCCGCCGTCGCCGCGGGCGTGGCGGTGGCGCGGGTGACGCAGCCGTACCGGTTGGCGGGACGCCGGGCTCCGGCGCCGGCCGCACAGCTCGATGCGGCCTTCATCGCGGCCGTCGGCGAGGTCCGGCGGCGGGTCGGTGCGCGGCTGCCCCTGGCCGTCGGCGGTCGCTCCTCCGGCGCCCGGGTCGCCAGCCGTACGGCCGCCCAGGTCGGTGTCGCCGCGGTGCTCGCGCTCGCCTTCCCGCTGCACCCACCCGGCAAGCCCGAGAAGAGTCGGGCCGCCGAACTCAACCCGGCCATTCCCACCCTCGTGATCAACGGCGATGCCGATCCGTTCGGCGTGCCGGAACCGGTCGGGGCCGTCGAGGTGGCGATCCGTCCGGGCGAACGCCACGACCTGCGACGCGACCCCGCCGCCGTCGCCACCCTGGCCGTCGACTGGCTCACCGCTCGGCTGGGCCGATGACGTTCGTCGGGCGCGATGACGTGGTCGGGTGCGATGGTCGGGCGCGGTGACGGGGCGCGTCCGATCACGGGCCTGGGCCGGTGGCGGGACTGGCGCGGCGACGGGGCCGGGCCGATGACGGGACTTGGGCCGGTGGCTGGACGCACGGGCGATAACCCGACAGTTACGTTCCCGTCACTGGCAGCGGTCGTTGAGCCCGGCGAACCCGGAACCCGGGACACGTCAGCCCCCAGGCCCCCCTGGTTCCCGGTGGCTTGACGCCGCCAGCGTTCGAGTCGTCGGGGGCCAGGACGGGCGGCTACCCGGGTGACGCCGGGTGAGCGAATAACGCCGGTGTGATCTGAGCCGATCTGGAATCCTGCTGTGACCAGCCGTGTTGTCACCCATCGCAGGCGCGGTGCGGGGAGGCGACGCGATGCTGGTTCCGGTGCACGATCACGACACGGTGGGGGTCGGAATTCCGCGCAGCTTGCCGGAGCGGAATCTGCGAGCAACGCCCACGCCACGGCGTACCGGGCGCGGACGTTCCCATTCGCAGGCCCCGGTGATCGCGGACGGCGTATCCTCTGCCAGACGGAGGAGGGTCTTGCACGTGGACAGCGACCCGGGGGACAGCGCAACGCAGGCCCGTGCCGATGCGGGGACCGCAACGGCGGTGCCGAGCCGTACGGTCACGGCGGAGACAGAAGCTCAGCGGCAGGCTCGCTTCGAGCGCGATGCCCTGCCGTTCCTCGACCAGCTCTACGCGGCGGCGATGCGGATGACCCGCAATCCGGCCGACGCCGAAGACCTCCTCCAGGAGACGTTCCTCAAGGCCTACGCCGCCTTCCACCAGTTCGAGGAGGGCACGAACCTCAAGGCCTGGCTGTACCGGATCCTGACGAACACGTTCATCAACTCGTACCGTCGGCGGCAACGCCAGCCGGTGCAGGCCCCGACGGACGAGATCACGGACTGGCAGCTCGCCGAGGCGGAGTCGCACACGTCGAGCGGGCTGCGCTCGGCCGAGACCGAGGCGCTGGATCGGCTTCCGGACAGCGACGTGAAGCAGGCCCTCCAACGGCTACCGGAGGAGTTTCGGCTCGCGGTCTACCTGGCCGACGTGGAGGGCTTCTCCTACAAGGAGATCGCCGAGATCATGTCGACGCCGATCGGCACGGTGATGTCACGGCTGCACCGCGGCCGGCGCACCCTGCGCAAGCTGCTGGAGAACTACGCCGTGCAGCGGGGTCTGGCCCCGGCCGCCGCGGCAGGGCAGGATGGTGCCGGCGCCCGAGCGACCGGCGTCGACCTCATGCCCGACGAGGACGACATGGCCGCCGAAGCTGGCCAGGAGGTGTGAGACGGTGAGCTGCGGCAAGCCCCATGAGATCGACTGTGCCGAGATTCTGCAAGAGGTCTATCTCTTCCTGGACCTGGAGTGCTCCGACGAGCGGCGCGCGGCGATCCAGCACCACCTGGACGAGTGCCCGGGCTGCCTGCGCGAGTACGGCATCGAGCAGGAGGTACGGGCGATCGTGCAGCGCTGCTGCGGCGGGGACCGGGCTCCGGACGCGCTCCGGGAACGCCTGCGCGCCAAGATCGCCGCGCTCGGTGTGGCCGCTCTCGAGGCCGGCTGAGCCCGCTGAAATTCCTGGTGCTCGCTGGCGCTCCCTCGCTCCGCGGTCGCCCGGCGCGGTGACCGTACGGCTGCGTGGGTCGCGGTGACCGTACGGTCCGGCCCTCGGGCGGGCCGGCCCGCCCGACCGTCACGCCCCTGCCGACCGTCACGCCCCGGGCGTCACTCCCGGTCGGCGGACTTCACTCCACGACGGCGAGCAGGTCGCCCTCCTGCACGACGTCGCCTTCGTTGACGGCGATCCGGCTGACGACCCCGCGAGTCTCGGCGACGACCGGGATCTCCATCTTCATCGATTCGAGGATCACCAGCGTGTCGCCCTCGGCTACCTCGTCCCCGGCCGACTTGACGACCTTCCAGACGTTCGCCACCATCTCGGCCCGGATCTCGGCCATCGCGCCTCCCAGCTCATCCTTGAGCACCGCCTGCCCGGTGAGCGTATCCAATCACGGTCGTGGGCTAGGCTTCTGGACCATGGCGAAAAGGGCACGCAAGAAGAAGGCTCGCAAGAAGAGCGCGGCCAACCACGGCAAGCGCCCCAACTCCTGAGCCCTGAGTTCGGCGCGGCCGGCGGCCTCACGGTCCGCCGGCCTGCCCGGCCCGCCGTTTGAATCACCGAGCGGCCCGGCTCACCTCACCGAGTCCCCAGGGTCACTCGACGAGCTCCAGGGCGACCTCCAGACCGGCCTCGCGGCGGACGTCGTCGGTGAAGTCGGGGTCCTCGAGGCCGAACCACGCCGTGTGGATGGCGATGATGGCCAGGGAGCGTCGCAGTCGCACCACCGGCGGGGTACCCGGTGGGCTCAGCAGGCGCTGGACCGCGATCAGGCGGCTGCGCAACGTCGCCCCAACTTGGTGTTTCTGCATCGACAGCTGGTCGCGCTGGAAGAACTGCAGGACCTTGAAGTGCCCGCGGCGCTGCAGTAGGTCGGCGTACCGGCGGATGAACTCGTGGCGCGTCTCGACCGTCGGTGGTTGGCTCTCGGCCCACGCGATGAGCGCGTCCAGCTCGGCGAGCTGATCCTCGAAGAGGCTCTGGACGATGTCCTCTTTGGTCCGGAAGTGGTAGTAGAGCGCCGCCTTCGTGACCCCGAGGCGCTCGGCGATCTCGCGCAGCGACGTCGCCTCGTACCCCCGTTCGCTGAACAGCTCCAGGGCCACCTGCTGGATACGCGCGCGGGTGCTCGCGCCGTCGGCTGGCTCGGGACGGTCCATGCCACTCCTTTGCGGACCGGGCCTACTTACTTGACGGCCGGTAAGTAGCCCGCTTACCGTTGACGCCGTTAAGCCTAACTTGCCGGCCGGCAAGTTAGTAGACGGAGTGGGGGTGCTGGACTATGTCGCAGGCTGTTGATGTTGGCCACCCAGCTGGGGACAGCCCGGCTGGGAAGGTCACCGCCGGTAGACGCCGGCCCGAGGTTGCCGCTGGCGGACGCCGGCCCGAGGTTGCCGCTGGCGGACGCCGGCCCGAGGTTGCCGCTGGCGGACGCCGGCCCGAGGTGATGGCCGTGCTGCCGCCACTGCTGCTCGCGGCGGCGCTCGCGATGCTCGACAACGTGATCGTCGGCACCGCGATGCCGCGGATCGTCGGCGAGTTGGGCGGGCTGGCCCACCTCGCGTGGGTGGTCACCGCCTATGTGCTCGGCACGACCGTCTCGACGCCGATCTGGGGCAAGATTGGCGACCTGTACGGCCGCAAGAACGTCTTCCTGGCCTCGATCGTCCTCTTCCTGGTCGGTTCGGTGCTGTCCGGGGCGGCGCAAACCATGGGTCAGCTCATCGGATTCCGGGCGTTGCAGGGCCTGGGCGCCGGCGGACTGTTGGTGGGCGCGTTGGCGATCATCGGTGATCTGGTGCCGCCGCGGGAGCGGGGGCGGTACCAGGGCATCTTCGCCGGAGTCATGTCCATGTCGATGGTCATCGGGCCGCTGGTCGGCGGGTTCCTCACCGACCAACTGAGCTGGCGGTGGGCGTTCTACGTGAACGTTCCCATTGGCGCGGTCGCCCTGGTCTGGCTGGTCGCGAAGCTGCGCCTGCCGAAGCGGCGCACGGATCACCACATCGATTGGCTGGGTGCGGCCCTGCTCACCGTGGGGCTCACCGCGTTGGTTCTCGTGACGACCTGGGGTGGGGTGGAGTACCCCTGGGGTTCGTGGCAGATCCTCGGCCTGGCCGGGCTCGCCGTCGCGGCCCTCGTCGCCTTCGGGTTCGTCGAGCGGCGCGTGGCCGAACCCGTGCTCCCGCTGAACCTGTTCCGCGACCGCAACTTCACCGTGATCTCGGCCATCGCCTTCCTACTCGGGTTCGCCATGTTCGGGGCGATCACCTTCCTGCCGCTGTTCCAGCAGACGGTGCAGGGGGCCTCGGCGACCAACAGCGGACTGCTCCTGCTGCCCATGACGGCCGCGATGCTCGTGGTGTCCATCGTGGCCGGTCAGGTGATCACCCGCACCGGGCGGTACAAGCTGTTCCCGATCCTCGGCGGCGTGGGCATGGCCGTTGGCATGGTGCTCCTGTCCTTTGTGGACGTCGCCACCACCAGGACGCAGCTGGCGTCGTTCATGGTGGCGTTGGGCCTGGGGATGGGCTGCCTCATGCAGACCGCCATGCTGATCGCGCAGAACAGCGTGGACCAGAAAAATCTCGGCGTGGCCAGCTCGAGCGTGACCCTGTTCCGGTCAATCGGCGGGTCGTTCGGGGTGGCGCTGTTCGGCACGATCTTCGCGCGGCACTTTGCGTCCTCGGTGGCGGCGTCGCTCGGTCCGGAGGCAGCCTCCCAGCTCGCCAGCGGCGGCGGGCAGGTCGATCCGCAGGTGGTGGCGGCGCTGCCCGACCCCGTGAAGTCCGCCATCTACGACGGCATCGCCTCGTCGCTGTCGACCGTGTTCGTGTGGGCCATCCCGTTCGCCGCCCTGGTCGCGGTCCTGGCCGTCTTCATCCGCGAGGTCGCCCTGCGCGGCCACGACAAGCTCACCACCATCGACGCCGCATAGTTCCACCGACCGGCACGCCCCGCCCACGATCGGCCGGAATCTCTGACCGTACGTGGGCGGGGTCGCCGTTGTGCTCCCGGCGCCGTTGGCCGGTCGCGGTGAGGCTTCCGTACGTCGGCGGGTCCGGGCTCTTGGCCCGCAGTCGCGGTGGGCGGGCGGACGGTCGCGGCGTACGTCTATAGCTCGAAGTTGTCCAGTTGGCGGCGGCGCTCGGCGCGTTGGGCCCCCGGCGGCAGCGATCTCGTCGCGTTCGCTCTCGGTCAGGGTGTCGTGATCACCGCCTGGGTGAGGCGGTGCAGGAGCAGACCCTCCGGGCCCGGGCGGGCGAGGCCGAGCTCCCCGAGGACGCTGGCGGCGGCGAAGAGGCGTGCGGCATCCACGCTCCGCAGCGCTGGCGGTCGGCGCTCGGGCGGCGGGTTGAGGAACCACTCGACCGGCACCGGCTCGGGCGCGAGCAGCGCACACACCCGGACCATGGCCAACGCCACCGGATCGGTCTCGGTCAATCGTTGCAGGGACAGCGAGATCGATCCGGCCAGGGGCACGGGGTACCCGGCGGCCCGGCCCTGCTCGAGCGCCCGCAGGGCGTGGTCGCTGAGCATCGTCAGGAACAGACGCACGGGCATCCCGGTGCTGGCGATGAGCCCGGCGGCCTGAGCGAGTGCGAGGGGGAGATCACCGAGCGCGTCGGCCAGCTCATCGGCCTGTTGCTCGGTCATTCCGGTCTGGCCTCATAGCAGGGTGATCGATTCCTGTCGGGTGAAGATGTCGACCTCGATGGCCTCCGCGACCCCGGCCCAGGCCCGGTGGCGTGAGGTGATGATTGCCTGCACCACGGCCCGGGATCCGGCGGCGAGCCGGTCTCGCAGGGAGATCAACAGGTTGTCACGGCCGACGAAGTCGGGGTTGCGGGCGGGGACGGACCACACCGCCGGCAGCGCCCCGCCCGGGACGCGGGGCCCGGCGTCCTCGCCGGGAGTCCGGGGCCGTACGGTCGCTCCGGCCGGCAGCGGGGGGATGGCGCCCAGCAGCACCTCCCGAGCGGCCGTGTCATCCCGGCCGAATAGATCGCTCCACAGGTACGGTCGGTAGAGGTGGGGCACCTCGCACTCGGCCACGCGCAGCGGGACCAGCCCGGCCTCGCGCTGCGGCCGGGCGAGCCAGGCGTCGAGCTCCATCAACGCGTACGAGCCCTCGGCGAAGTAGGCCGGCGAGTAGAGCGCCACCATGGCGTCGCACTCCTGCAGGGCCTGGCGCATCTTCGCCATGAAGCTGTCCCCGCGGCGCCAGTCGAGATCGACCTCCACCGTGTACCCCGCCGCCCGCAGGTGCCAGGCGACCCACTCGGTCCAGGCCCGGTCCTTGCTGGCGTGGGAGACGAAGACGCGCACCGGTCCATTGTGGCGATTCGCGCAAGAAAGCCTAGGCTGAACAGGTGTCGACGCTGCGGGACCTGGTGGAGGAGTACACCACGCTGGGGCGGATCGAGATCGAGCATCTCCACCGCCTGGCGGGGGACTGGCAGCTGATCGCCGACCTCTCGTTCGCCGACCTGCTGCTGTGGGTGGCGATCGACCGGCCCCGACCCGGCGGCGAACCCGTCAGCGACGATCCGAACGCCGCCCCGTCGTTCATCTGCGTGGCCCAGGTCCGGCCGACCACCGGCCCCACCGCCTACCAGGACGACCACGTGGGGCGGATCACCTCCGGGCCCGAGGCCGCCCACCTGGCGATCGCGCACTCCCAGGGGCGCATCTGGCGGGAGGGCGACCCGGTTTGGTACGGCGACACGCCGGCGCGGCATGAGGCGATCCCGGTGCGCCGCCGGGACGGGGTGGACGTCATCGCGGTCATCGGCCGGGACACGAACCTCTCCACGGCCCGCGCCCCGAGCCAGTTGGAGATGAACTATCTCAACACCGCCGATGACCTCGCCCAGATGGTGGCCGACGGGACGTTCCCTGGGCCGCGGCACCCGGGCGAGACGACGAGCGCGCCCCGGGTCGGTGACGGATTGATCCGGCTCGACGCCGGTGGGCGGGTGTCGTACGCCAGCCCCAACGCGCAATCGGCCTACCGCCGGCTGGGCCTGACCACCCACCTGGTCGGCGAGGACCTGGCCGCGGTCACGGCGCGCGTCGTCGAAGATCCCGTCACCGGGGCGCAGGCGGCGGAGCGGATCCGCGCGTCCCTGCGCGGCGAGGCGCCGCCGCGACTGGAGGTGGACAGCCGCGGCGCCACGGTGCTGCAGCGGGCGCTGCCGCTGATGCCGGCGGGCGTCCCGATCGGCGCCCTGGTGCTCGTGCGGGACGTGACGGAGATCCGCCGCCAGGAGCGGGCCCTGCTCACCAAGGACGCGACGATCCGGGAGATCCACCACCGGGTCAAGAACAACCTGCAGACCGTGGCGGCGCTGCTGCGGCTGCAGGCCCGACGGGTGACCTCGCCCGACGCCCGGACGGCCCTGGAGGAGTCTGTGCGGCGGGTCGCCTCGATCGCGATCGTGCACGAGACGCTGTCGACCTCCGTCGATGAGGAGGTCGCCTTCGACGCCGTGGTCGACCGGATCGCCGCGGCCGCCGTGGACGTCGCCGCCCCGGAGACCAAGGTGCATCTGCGGCGGGCGTCCTCGTTCGGCGTGTTGCCGGCCGACGTGGCCACCCCACTGGCCATGGTGCTCAACGAGCTGCTGCTCAACGCGGTGGAGCATGGGTTCACGGGCCGGGAGGACGGCGACGAGCTGGGCGAGGTGGTGATCTCGGCGCACCGGTTCCGTCGGCAGCTGCACGTCACCGTGGCCGACAACGGTAAGGGCCTGCCGGAGGGCTTCAGCCTCGACTCCGCCGACCGGCTGGGCCTGCAGATCGTCCGCACCCTGGCCCAGGGTGAGCTGCGCGGCTCCATCGAGATGCGTCCCCGTTCCGGCGGCGGAACGGAAGCCGTGCTCGTGGTACCGCTTGGTCGCAGGTAGCATCAGGGCGTGCAGAGCGCCGTCGTGCTTCGCTGCGACGAGGCTGGTGAGCCGATCATCTGGCTCTTCGTGGCCCGTCGCCACGTCGACTATGGGCGCCTGCACAGCACCATGTGTCCGGTCGGCTGACCTCGACCCTGTCCGTTTCCGAGGCGGCCGAAGGTTCCCCACCGGCTTGTGACATCGACGTCGGTCGTGTGGTTGTGCTGTTCGCCGCCTCCCGTTCGACGAGGAGCCGACATGACGTCGGTCGACAATCCGAGCCTGACCATCGCTGATCCCCGATCCACCGAGCCCACCAGCCTCACGCCGCCGACCAGCGCCCCGCTGCCGGCCGGTCGCCCGGCCCGGTCCGCCCGCCCGGGCGCGCCGAAACGGCCGCGCGGCGAGGGGCAGTGGGCCATGGGGCACCTCGAGCCGCTGAACGCCAACGAGCGCACCAAGAAGGACGATCACCCGCTCAACGTGCGGGCCCGCATCGAAAACATCTACGCCCATCGGGGCTTCGCCAGCATCGATCCGGCCGACCTGCGGGGCCGGTTCCGGTGGTGGGGGCTCTACACCCAGCGCAAGCCGGGCATCGATGGCGGTCGCACCGCCGTGCTGGAGCCGCACGAGCTGGAAGACGAGTACTTCATGCTGCGCGTTCGTATCGACGGCGGTCAGCTCGACCTGGCCCAGTTGCGGGCCGTCGCCGAGGTGTCGCAACGGTACGGTCGCGACACCGCCGACATCACCGACCGGCAGAACATCCAGCTGCACTGGGTCCGCATCGAGGACGTGCCGGCCATCTGGCAGACGCTGGAGTCGGTGGGGCTGCTCACCACCCAGGCGTGCGGGGACGCCCCCCGGGTGGTGGTGGGCAGCCCGGTCGCCGGAATCAGCGCGGATGAGGTGCTCGACGCGACCCCGGCCATTCGAGAGATCGTGACGCGGTACGTCGGCCAGAAGGAGTACGCCAACCTGCCGCGCAAGTTCAAGACGTCGGTCTCCTGGCTGCCGGACGTGCCGTACCAGTCCAACGACATCGCATTCATCGGCGCGGTGCATCCCGAGCACGGGCCCGGGTTCGACCTGTGGGTCGGGGGCGGGCTGTCGACCAACCCGATGCTCGCCCAGCGGCTCGGCGCCTGGGTGCCGCTGGCCGAGGTACCCGAGGTGTGGGCCGGGGTCGTCGGGGTGTTCCGCGACTACGGCTACCGCCGGCTGCGCAACCGCGCGCGACTCAAGTTCCTCGTGGCGGACTGGGGCGTGGCCCGGTTCCGGGAAGTGCTTGAGCGCGAGTACCTGCACCGGCCGCTGATCGACGGGCCGGCGCCGGACCTGCCGCCCGCGCCGGTGGATCACATCGGCGTGCATAAGCAGGTCGACGGCCGCTATTACGTTGGCGTGGCCCCGGTTGCCGGCCGGGTCAGCGGCACGGTGCTGGCTCGCGTCGCCGACATCGCCGAGCGCTACGGCACCGGCCGGATCCGCCTGACCCCCTACCAGAAGCTGCTCGTGCTCGACATCGGACAGTCCGATGTAGATGCTGTCGTCGCGGCACTGCGGGAGGTCGGCCTGGAGGCGGCGCCGTCGGCGTGGCGACGGGGCACGATGGCCTGCACGGGCATCGAGTTCTGCAAGCTCGCCATCGTCGAGACCAAGGCGCGCGCGGCCGACCTCGTGGCCCAGCTGGAGGCGCGGCTGCCGGACCTGGACATTGCAATGCGCTCCGCGCCCACC